>JAFMHF010000071.1:0-7546 GCA_017854655.1 Puniceicoccaceae bacterium
ATTAGGCCTTTCCATTGGTCGGTGGCGACGTGTGCGGTTATTTGCTCGGCCGCAAAGTTGAACTTCGGGACGTCGATTACTTTGGCCCGAAGCATTAGCGGAACTAGGGGCGTGATTACGCCATTTTGTAATTTAAATTTGGTCTGAAGATTGAAGTTCGTCCCTGTCGCGTAGGTGTATTTTAGGTCTTCGCATGACAAGTGAACCAACACGTCCACCGAGTCGTCGGCCTGTGCGGTTAAGGCGAATTCTAGGGTCGGTTGTATGAAGGGCGAAAAGTGTTCTTTTTCTTTAAGGATGGCGGCGATCAGTTTGTAGAATCGTTCAATCGGCGGTCTTTCAGTGTTGCCGAAGGATTGCAGTGGCAAATCAATGGAACCGCGCAGAAGAATATCTGCGTGCTGAGCAGCAAATGAATTAACGCGAATTATGCCTTCACTGGGACTGATGTGAAAGGCGACGCGCTCAAGTATTGTGGTGCGATTGCCGTCAGGCGAGTAAATCGCCGGCATTTTTAAAGTCCCATTAGAGAGGACGAGCCCGGTCGGATTGAATTGATAGGCACCTTGATTGTACAGGGTGTATTCAAGTGCGGTGCTGTCGGCCGTCATTATCGGGTCGCTCATTTCGCTGTGGTAGACTGCAAGCTTCGTTAATTCGATTTCACCGCTTAACTTTAGTCGGAAGCTTTCCGCTTGAATATAAAAGCCGTCGAATTGTTGCTCTAAGAGCGTCTCATTTAGCCACTGTGTCGGTGCGGGGACATAGCCGTAAATACACAAACAGCCTGCGACAAAAGCTTGTGCTGAAAATAGTACCAGTAGCAATAGGTCGAGGCAGAGTTCTAGGTATGAAAGTCCTCTAGCTCTAATTTTTCCCCACATAACGACCTGTTCGGATATTAATTATGGCGCAGTCGTGGTGTCGACTGAGCTGATGGGATCGGGCACTGGGGTAATCGGCGCCTGTTGAAGGATCGGTTGATTTGAAGCTTCGGGAGGAGGCTGCATGTCATCGGTTAGAGTGTAGAGTGCATCAAGGGTGATTTGCGGAATCTCGAAGATTACATTGTGCAAACTAGATGCGCCGACTTGGACGGTTCCTGAGAAGCGCTTGGTAAATACGTAACTGCGTGTGTCACTGCGGTCTGTTTCGTCGCCAGGGAGTAGGATCTCTGCGCTGAGTCGATATAGCCAAGGTCGTGTCGTTTCGCTGTCGAGCGAATAGGGATCTTGGTATTCATCGACCAAATACGTTTTTACTTTAAATTGGCGAATGGCATCCAGCAGCGTGAGGATAGCTTGTTGTTCTGCCTCCGCGGTATCGCTGAGCGCCTTTAACCAAATGAGGTCTTCGTCCTTAAGTGTATGTGAGAAGATAATTTCGCCAGTCGATAGCTTCTCGAGCTGAATGCTTTTGATTTTAGCGGCTTCAGGCAACGTTTCTAGTATGCGCTTGCGATAGTAGGCTGCGTTGAGCGGTATAGTATCCAGTGTGGATCGCCGATCGACGGTGTAGATATATTCGGCTTTATCGCTACGGGCGTAGAGTTTTTCATTTTCGTTAACTGGATGAGCGAGACGGAGGGTGGTTTGCTCGTCGCCGAGCGTTAGTTTGATGCTGCGTCGTGGGGTGTTAAAGCCAAGGCGGTCAAGGTCAGTTGGAGTCGGCGAGTCGACTGCAAAACTACTGGCGCGTAGGTTTTTTAGATCATCGATTAATTTAGTAATTATCTCGGGATCAGCGTGACGTGGCTGAATGTCGGTCTCGGCTGTACTTTCGATCACTTGCCAACTGCCGGTTTCAAGTTTCTGGAGGCGGATCTGGAGGTCGCCTTCGGAGATGTCAATCGAAGTGAGCGCGGTCGGATCGAAACTCATGAAGCTACGTTCACGCAGTGCTTCTTGAGCTTCGCGGAGCTTGTCGAAGGGGTCAGCTGCGACCGTGAAGACTGTCGGGTTGTCTTCGATTCGCGCGAAATAGGTGGAGTTCTCCTCGTCTTTTGTGGTGGGTACTTTGTTGCCGATTAGGAGTGTTTGTTGTCGTTTGTTGCCGTGCAATGTAACGCGCATGGTTGGGTTTTCCAAACCCTGCAAGATAGGATCGCTGGCCTCCTGCTCCTTAAACTCAACCACTTTGGCAGCCGTGAGGGTATTAATGGTGTTGGCCACTTGAGCGGCATCGGCCTCGGCAGTGAGAGGGGCCTCAAATATCCAGCCGTTGTTGGTCCGCGCGACACGAACCCTGAAGTCGGCATTGCCGACTGCTTCTGGCGCGCGAATCTGCAGGCTGAGTGCGTCGATTTCAAAGACCGGAATGTTAAAGATCTCGCGGTTGCGCAGATCGCCGAGATCGACCAGTAGGCTTTCAATCACTTGGCTGTTGACGACAAAAATGTCTTTCTTACTCGGTCCAAGTAGATAGAATTTGTTGCCGATTTCCGTTGCTGTGCCGACGCTCAGCTCGATGGATTCGTCTTGGTGAGAGATCGTGAGGTGCAGCTGGGGCTCGTCGAGGCCGTAGTCAGCCAGGGTCTGGCCGGTTTGTTTAATTTCGGCGACGGAGAAGGATGCTTCTTCTTCGAGGAACTGTAGCTGGTTGAGCATACGGTTGATCGCAAAGTAGTTTGCGGACCATTGCATGGGCGCGGTTATTTTCCAAGATGAGCCATCGTGCTCGAGGATACGTGGCGTATCGAGACCTTTACCGTTGAGTTCGATACGGTCGGCTTCAATGACTTCGCGGCCGATCATTGCAGAAAGGCCGCCGCTTTGTGAGTTGGCTTGCTCGGTCTTTTTATTGAGTGATAAGATCAGCCCAAAAGTGATAATGTTGAGGGCGAGTAGGAATAGTGTGAATTTGAATCGCATCGGGTTTAGTGGCGTCGAATGAGGAATACGAGGAGTCCGAAAACAGCGGTGATAGCGGGAATGCCAGCAAAGTAGGTGAGCATGCGCTGCAAGTCGTTTTCGCTCATTACGATTTGGTAGCTTTCCAGTTGGCGTGTTGGAATGTTAAGTAGACTGGTCCGGTCGAGTGACCAGTTGATCGAATTGATCAATAAGGTGTGGTTCCCAAATGCGCGCAGGCGGTTGTTGGCGATGAAGTCGGAGTTGCCGAACACGACCATGCGGCCGCCTGGAATTGTAATGCCGAGTTCGGTACCGGAATTACGAGAGGATACCGTGGCGATACTGACCGGGCCTTTTTGATCTCGTTTAGCATCAAATACCGCTGGGTTTTGCGTGCGGTAGTCACGCTCGGCCCAGCTCTGCTCGGAAGTGCCGATGAGTTGATATACTTGTAGGCGGCTGTCATTGGCAGATGATGGATCGACGCGCACGGAGCGGGGTTGCCCGAAGAGTGCCGTAATTTGGTAGTCAATGAGCAGCTGCGTGATTGGGTGTTCGGCGAAGCGGCGTATGATCAAGTCGCCGCCTTGGGCGCGAAAGTCTGTGCCAGTGTCGATGACGGCGGTGTCTTCGGTCAGCACGCCCCAGTCGAAGAAAAGTTCATCCATCCCGTGGCGACGACCTGGGTCGATCAGTATGATCATGCGACCGTTGCGACCGTTGCGGTCGTCCATATAGCGGCGCAATTTTTCGATTTCTTCTGGCTGTAGGCTGGCTTGTGGAGAGGGCACGACTAGCAGTGAGGCATCTTCGGGCACGGTTGCGTCAATCGCTAAGTCGAGTGTTGCCAGCTCGAAATTGCGCTCGCGCAAGAAGCTTTCCAGTTGGGAGAGGCCGCGCAGAGCATCCACGTCGTCGAGGCGCATCTCGCCGTGTCCGACTAGAAAATAGATTTTTTCTGGTTTCTTTGTGGAGACGTCGAGAATGGCGGAGGTAAAGATTTGCTCGCCGCGAAAGCCGCGGGTCTTGCCATTGTCATATTCGTAGAGGCCGACCTGACTGATCTCTCGCACTTTATCGCCGGACGTGATGATTATCGCATTCTCTTTAGTCAGATTGTAGTTGGTCGCTAGCTCTTGGGCACGTTTGCGCTGGCGGTAGATGTCGACGAATTCGACGGTGATGTAGGCTTTGCCGTCGCGCAGTCCGGCGAATTCGTATTCGCGCAGAAGTTTGTTCAGATCATCTCGAATGATGTCGAGGGCATCATCGTCCGTCTCTTTCGGGATGGTGACGATGATTTCCACTGGCTCCTTGAGTTCGCGGATGTAGGCCTTCGACTCGGGGGCGAGCGTGTAGGCGCCTGATTTCGTCAGATCGATACGTTTAAAGTAATTCGCTGAGATATAATTCAGTGTGATTATAAGGCTCAGGCTCAGTAATATCTGCACCGCACGGTTGGCGGTGCGGTAGCGGCGAGCAAAGCGGAATTCGTTAAATCGGCTGGGTTTCATCAGGCTTTCGCTTCGATCACAAGGGTGGACAATCCCAGCAGGAGCACGCCTGTGCTGGTATAATAAAAGAAGGGACGTGTATCAATCACACCACGTGAGAAATCGTCAAGATGTTGGAAGATTTGCAGGTAGTTGACCATTTCGGACATCCAGAAAGAGAGATCGGCGCCGCCCTCGGCGATGTTGCCGAGTTGTTGTCCGCCGATAATGACGACGAACAGAGTCGTGAAACTGAGCATGCCGGCAACCAATTGACTGCGAGTGATGCTACTGGCGAAGATGCCGATTGAGATGAATAGTATGCCGCTGAGTGCAAGGAATGTGAAGCCGCCGATAATGGGGGCAGGTTCCAGCAAGCTGCCACTAAGTGCTGCGCTCGGAAAAAACTTCGCCGCAAGCAATGGGAAGCTGAGCGTCGCGAGCCATAAGAGCATGTAAAAGATGTATGCGCCGGCGAATTTACTAAGAATCACGGCCACACGCGAGGTGGGCGTCGTCATCAGTGTATCCAGTGTACCAGTGCTGCGCTCGCCAGCAATGCTGCGCATGGTCAGTAGCGGTACTACAAAGAATACTGGAATCCAGAAAATACTCAGGAACTGCACGATTGGTAGGCTCTCTTCGGGCGTGTTAACCATCCCGCGTAAGATGGCCCAGTAGAGGAATCCCATTAAACCAAGAAAAAGCACCGCGGCGATGTAGGTCGGCGGGCTGATCAGCAGCATTCGAAGCTCGTGTTTGAGCAGGATAAAGAAGTTACGCATGGTGAAATTAGTAAATGCCTAGGACTGAGCGATGGCTATCGGCTTGGCTTTGGAGCTGTCGATGGTTTCTTCCCAAGAACGCTTGGTCGCGGCAAGGAAGATTTCTTCCAAGTTTGGTACGCGTGGGGCTAGGCTGCGCAGGGTGCAGTTCGCGGCATCGTTGAGTGCGGCGATGAGTTGCGGGCCGAGCTCGCCACTACCTTCGACACGTAAAGTGAGGTTCAGAATATTGTCCTCACGGGTTTCGCTTTGCAAAATCTCGACTTCAAAGCCCTTGGCTTTTAGCGCTTCGGTCACGCTACGTTCGCTGCCTGCGACTTGCAGCTCGAAGCGATTGCCTGGTAGGAATTCCTGCCGCAGGCTGTCGCTGGTGCCACTGGCGACGATGCGGCCGCGGTTGATGATAATCACGCGATCACAAGAGCGTTCGATTTCCGGTAGGATGTGGCTCGATAGGACCACGGTTAGGCGCCCGCGCAGATTATTAATCAGTTTACGGATACCTTGAATCTGATGCGGATCGAGGCCGATCGTCGGCTCATCCATGATAATTACCTCAGGGTTGCCGAGCAGCGCATCGGCGATACCCACCCGCTGACGAAAGCCTTTAGAGAGTGTGCCGATGATCTTGCGGCGAGCCGTGCGGGCGAGATCGCAGGTCTCCATGACCTCTTGCACGGTGTCCCGCAACTTGCGGCCGGAGACGCCTTTGAGTCGAGCGCGGAAGCGTAGATACTCAATCACCCGCATGTCGTCTGGCAGTGGATTGTTTTCCGGCATGTAGCCGATCCGCTGTTTCACCAGCTGTGGATCCTGCGCGACGGCGACGCCGCTGACCCATGCCGAGCCAGAGGTTGCCGGCATAATTCCGGACAAGATCCGCATCGTTGTACTCTTGCCTGCGCCATTGGGGCCGAGGAAACCGACGATTTCGCCGCGGTTGACGGTGAAGCTTACGTTCTGAATAGCAGTAAGACCGCCGAACTGGCGGGTAAGATTTTCAACGCGTATGCTGGGAATGGGCTCCATTTATGTTGGTAGGTCGCTACAGAATCGGGAAAGTTGTTGGTGCAATCCAGTAGTTTTGAACGAAAGTTGCGACGGCATCAAGGCTAGTGAGGGGTATTTTTACACTCTTAAGGTCGAATAACACCATTCAAGTTGAGATTCTGCTTTCCAATGGTGTTGGTTTTAGTGACTTTAGTTAGCACATGATTACGACGACAGAAGCCCTCGCAGATGCAGTACAGGCCGCCCAAGCGGCTGGTGCAGTTGGCATCGATACCGAATTTGTGTGGGATCGCACCTATTACCCAACGCTTGGTCTGGTACAAATCGGCTATCCCGATGGCCATTGTGAGCTGATCGACGCGCCGGCGATCGAAGACTGGTCGCCCTTTGCCACGCTCATGGCAGATCCTAATACGGTCAAGATACTGCACGATGCGCAGCAGGACCTCACTATCCTCAAACGCGCTTGTGGTGCCTACCCGAAGAACATTTTCGATACGCAGCGCTCGTCAGGCTTTGTTGGCCTCTCATCGACGGTCTCCTTGAGTGAATTGCTCAAGACTCTAATGAAAGTGCGCTTAGACAAATCCGAGACGCGCTCCAATTGGGTTGCACGTCCGCTCACTGACAAGCAGATGGAATATGCCGAAGACGACGTGCGCTACTCGACTCGTTTGATGGAGAAAATTATGGACAAGGCTGAGGCCCTCGGGCGTAAGCAGTGGATCATCGACGAGATGAAGCATTACGAGAACGAAGATCTCTATCAAGAATTCGACCCCGAGGCCGATATGCCGCGCGTGCGGGGCAGCGGTTCGCTGACCAATCAACAGCGTAACATCGTTCGTGCGCTTGGCTCTTGGCGCGAGGTCAAGGCCCGCCAACGCAACTTGCCGCGCAATTTTATTTTATCCGACGATGCGATCATCTCTTTGATGAAACGCCCACCGGAATCCGCTGAAGCGATTCAGCCCAGCCGTGGACTCACCGAGCGCGCACTGGAGCGCAATCGCTCGAAGATTTGGGCGGCGATTGAGCGTGGCATCTCGGGTGACCTGCCTGAATTGCCCAACGGTCGGCACCGCGGACCTTCTCCTGACGACGGTTACGAATCCCGCGTCGATCTGACATTGGCCTTAATTAAAGGCATTTGCTTAGCGGCTGATATTGATCCGCCGTTGATTGGCAACCGTGCCGACGTCACCGCATTTGTGCTCGAAGCCGAAGTCGCGGACCCAGAGCGGCACCGGATGCTGCGCACTTGGCGCGCCGATTTTATTGGCACTCGCCTCTTGCGCGTGCTCAACGGCGAAGGTCGTATCGCGATCAACACCGAGACCAAGCTCCCAGAGTTAGTCGACTGAGAAGAGGTCTGAGGCAGGAGAGCTGAGAGCTGAGGCAGGAG
>JAFMHF010000071.1:7621-11586 GCA_017854655.1 Puniceicoccaceae bacterium
GAGAGCTGCGGGACAGCGATTACGTGGGCTTTTGTGTAGTGACTGGCTTTATGCCAGGATTAAATTGCGCGGGCCTTCGGTGTAGATATCGCACAATCGGTAGCGGGGATCGCCTTTGATGGCCATCCGTCAGAGTCGTTTTGCAGAGATCATCAGTGTGGAAGGGCCTGGGCGTCTGGCACGGCAGCAGCGCGCAAGGTAGAAGCGACATGCCGGCGCAAAAAAACCTCCCGCTTTCACGAGAGGTTAATGTTTTCAAAATGGTGCCAAAGGGCAGACGCAGTGCGACCGCACGGAGATGGCGGGCGGAACGGCCGTCCGCAGCGCAGCGTAGGATGACTGCAGCGGGTGCCCTCTGGGCGGCTTCGGTCACATTTGAACCTTCGAATATGCCCTCCGAATTAATACCGGCGCAAAAAAACCTCCCGTGTTCACGAGAGGTTAATGTTTTCAAAATGGTGCCAAAGGGCAGACGCAGTGCGACCGCACGGAGATGGCGGGCGGAACGGCCGTCCGCAGCGCAGCGTAGGATGACTGCAGCGGGTGCCCTCTGGGCGGCTTCGGTCACATTTGAACCTTCGAATATGCCCTCCGAATTAATACCGGCGCAAAAAAACCTCCCGTGTTCACGAGAGGTTAATGTTTTCAAAATGGTGCCAAAGGGCAGATTTGAACTGCCGACCAAAGGCTTATGAGTCCTCTGCTCTACCACTGAGCTACTCTGGCGTCCAATTTGAAAAGATGCTGAGAAAAGGAGAGTTTGCATTTATGTCAAGCCTAGGTAGCGCAGCTTTTGGGCTAAATCAGAAATCGCTTTGTTTTAGGTCAGTGACAAATGCGGCTTTTTTGGCGACAAATCCGAGCGAGTCGATTTATTGATGCCTATGTTTACAGGAATTATTGAAGAAACAGGGACCGTGGTGTCCTTTGAAGAACAGCAAAATTCATGGCGCTTGGTGTTGGCTGCGGAAGTGGTGACCAAGGATTTACAGATGGGCGACAGTGTCGCGGTGAATGGCTGTTGCCTGACAGCGGTCGCTTTTGACCAGTCACGCATTGAGTTCGACCTACTCGGCGAGACCAAGCGACTGACTTCGATCGATCGGGTCGGGCCAGGTGGCAAGGTGAACCTAGAGCGGGCACTGCTGCCGAGCACACGCATGGGCGGTCACTTCGTGTCGGGGCATGTCGATGGCACGGGTGTGATCGAAGCGATTGAGCCGCGCGGTAAAGATTTCTTCTTTCGGATTAAGCCCGATGCCGATAAATTGAAGTATATCGTCAGCAAAGGCTGCATCACGGTGGATGGCATTTCGCTGACCGTCTCTGAGGTGGATGAGTCGGGCTTCGCGATTTGGCTGATACCGCACACGATGGAAGTGACAAATTTACATACCAAGCAAGTCGGCGACCGAGTGAATTTGGAATACGATTTGATCGCGAAATATGTCGAGAAGCTGTTCGCGCCGCAGGCGTAGACGGCTGGTTGATGTGGCGCTGGAATTGCTAAGCCATCTCTAGTCGACCTCCTCCTGTCTGTGATATTCCGTTGTAGGTATTGGCAGGGATGCCTGTGTCACGTTACGATGCTTCAGTGGACGAGACGGCGCAGTGCTGTGTATGCGTTAGGCATGAAACCAATTTTTGGTTCTGTTCGCAAACCTGACCAGCGCGAGCATGATAGGCACTTCGACCAAGACGCCGACAATGGTTACTAGAGCGACGGGCGAGGTGGTTCCAAATAGGGCAATGGCGACTGCCACTGACAGTTCGAAAAAGTTGGATGCGCCAATCATGCCTGCTGGCGCCGCAATATTATGCGGAAGCTTCAGCGCTTTGGCCGCAAGATACGCGATGAAGAAGATCAGCACGGTTTGAATTACCAAAGGCACCGCTATCAAACCAATGTGTAACGGATTGTTGAGGATGACATTGCCTTGAAAAGAGAAGATGATGACCAAGGTGAGGAGCAGGCCAATAATGGTAATGTTGCCAAACTTCGGTAGGAATGTGTGCTCGAAGTAATCAGCGCCTTTGCGCTTGAGCATGTGGCCTCGTGTCAGCGCGCCCGCGGTCAGTGGGATCACAACAAAGAGCGCCACTGACAAGAACAGTGTATCCCATGGCACGAAGACATCGTTGACGCCCAAGAGGAATTTTACAATCGGCACAAACGCAATAAGGATGATCAGATCGTTGGTCGCGACCTGCACCACGGTATACGCTGGGTTGCCTTTGGTCAGATGACTCCAGACGAAGACCATCGCCGTGCAAGGGGCTGCTCCGAGTAATACCGCACCGGCGAGATAATCCTTGGCTAGTTCGGCGGGAATTAGGTTTTTAAAGATCACGTAAAAGAACAGCCAAGCGATGCCGAACATACTGAAGGGTTTGATCAGCCAGTTGGTGATCCACGTCACGAACAAGCCCTTCGGGTTTTTGCCAATGTCTTTTACGCTCTTGAAATCGACCTTCATCATCATCGGGTAGATCATAATCCAGATCAACACCGCGACGGGTATGGAGACATTTGCATATTCCAATTTTCCAAGGAATGCAGGGATGCCTGGAATGAATTTTCCAATAAGGATTCCGGACAGCATGCACAGAGCCACCCACACCGTTAAGTATCTCTCGAAAAAACTAATACCTGTCTTGTTATTATCATCCATAGTCATGTTGTCTTGTTTGGCGTTGATTACGATCGAAGTGTAGGGCCTTGTCTTGGGATCGATCTGAAAAATGTAGAAGCGACACTTTTGTCGCTTGGGATCGTGTCAGGTTGCAAAAGCGACAAGAGTGTCGCTTCTACTGATGATTATTGCGCTACCTGTCAGTTTTTACCACGCACTTTTAATGATACCTGGAGTCTGCTAGTGCCGTTACACGTTGACTGCTTCACGGTAGCCTGCGGCGTATGCTTCGAAGACTAGTTTGATCTCGTCGCGGATGCGGCGGAAGGCGTCGATTTCGGATTCGCCCTCGCGCTGTGCGTGTGGGGGATCTTCGAAGCCCCAGTGGTAGCGGTTCACTTGGCCCGGGAAGGTGGGGCAGACTTGGTCAGCGTTGCCGCACACGGTGATCACTGTGGTGATGCCTTGATCGAGATATTGATCGAGGTGGTCGGAGGTGTGACCTTCGGTGCTGATACCGAGCTCTTCGATCGCTTGCAGTGCAAGCGGGTGGACGGCGCCCTTAGGTTTTGAGCCAGCGCTGAAGACGTCGAAAAGATCGCCCGCGGCGGCGCGTAAAATGGCTTCGGCCATGTGACTACGGCACGAGTTTCCCGTGCAGAGAATGAGGACTTTTGGTTTCATAAAAAGAAGTGTGAAGGTTTTAAGGTGGGAAGGCGTGAAGGTGTTAAGGTGGGAAGGTTAAAGTTGTTTGTTGTTGGGAGGGACGAGCTCCGCCTCGTCCGCGTATGATTCTAGTGGTTCGGCGGACGAGGCGGAGCTCGTCCCTCCCATGCTGCGATCAAAGGTATGGAGCCAATGCGTTGAGCAAGTAACCCATGAAGATGATCGCTAGGGTGGTGATCGCGAAATAGATGCCGATCAGCTTGAGGTGCATAGTGCGGCGGAGCATGATGGCTTCAGGTAGACTGAGTGCTGCCATGGCCATCATAAAGGCGAGCGCGGTGCCAATCGGGATGCCTTTCTGAAACAGCACCACGGCGATCGGCACAATCGCTGCGCAGCTACCATACATCGGCACGCCGAGTGTGGTGGCGATCGGCACGGAGAAGATGCCAGTCTTCTCCATCAGACCGTGGATCATTTCTTGTGGCACATAGTTGTGGATGAATGCACCGATGCCGACGCCGATCAGCACCCAGAGCCAGATCTGTCGAATGACTTGCACGGATTCGTCCAAGCCATAGCGAATACGGCCAATAAAGGTGTAGCTCTGCGGGCCATTCTCGCTGTCGCTGGCATTGATGATGTCTTGTTCGAGATGCTTCTCTA
>JAFMHF010000137.1 GCA_017854655.1 Puniceicoccaceae bacterium
TGTGAGCCGGGGCATTGGGGGCACTATTTGAGTCGCCTCAAAGAGGCGCGTATCAAACCAGCAACGGTGCGCAAACAAATCAGCAAGCTGTGGGTCGAGCCTGTCTTTACTAAACACCCGACCGAAGCGAAGCGCTGGTCGGTACTCGGGATTCACCGCGAAATCGTGCGCCTACTGCGCCATCGCGAAGGCGAACGCACGCCGCGTGAAGCCGAACAAAATGCCAACGAAGTGCGCGCCATTATCGAGCGCCTCTGGTTGACCGGTGAGATTTACATGCACAAGCCGCAGGTCAAAGATGAACTGGAGAATCTACTCTACTATCTGCGTGAAGTCTTCCCTTCGATGTTCAATCGTCTCGACGAAAACCTCGAATACGCTTGGCGCGAGACATGGCCTAAGGAAGCGCCACTACAGCTTGATGAGCTGCCACATCTTCAATTCGGCTCATGGGTCGGAGGGGATCGCGATGGCCACCCGCTCGTCACTGCCAAAGTCACTGCCGAGACCCTCGTCACGATGCGCAGCACCGCAGTGCAGATTATTCGTACCCGACTGCAGGGGCTCGCGCAGAGGCTGACTTTCTCCGAGGTGCGTAGCAAAGTGCCAAAGCCCTTGTTGAAACAGCTCAAGGCTTGGGGCGGTGACGCTCGCACGCAAGAGCCGTGGCTCAGTTATGTAACGCTGCTCTCTGAACAGATCGACACGCTGACCGAACAAGCGCTGCGCGATCATCTCAATCAACTCTCCGCTTGGTTGGAAGAAGCCAGCGCGACACGTAGTGCCAGCAGCTGTGTGCGCCCGCTGTTGCGTTTGCTCGACAGTATCGGCTTGCACCTCGCGCGTATCGACATTCGCCAGAATAGCGATTTCTATGAGACGGCACTCAGCCAAATGATGGCTGCGGCTGGAGTCGAAGACGCCAAGAATTTCAGCACATGGTCGGAAGCGGACAGGCTCGCCTTCCTCAATCATGAGCTCTCGACGCCACGGCCATTGACGCACGCCTCGATGTCGCTACCGAAGGAAGCGACTGAAGCACGTGACACCCTCGCAGTGGTAGCTCAGCACATTCGTCAACATGGTCCCGCTGGAGTGGGTGCACTGATCGTCAGTATGACGCGCAACTTGGTCGACCTCTTGACAGTTTACGTACTCGCGAAAGAAGTCGGCCTTACCTACCAAGAGGATGGTCAACTCCGCTGTATGCTGCCGGTCGTGCCACTCTTCGAAACGTACGAAGACCTCGAACGCGCACCAGGTATTTCAAATGCATTCCTCTCGCACCCTTGCACGCGTCATAGTCTACGTATTGGCGAACCGGATACGAAGCCTCGCTTCATCATTATGCTCGGCTATAGTGATAGTAATAAGGACACTGGCATCCTCGCCAGCCAATGGATATTAAAAAGCGCTCAGAGTAAGCTGTTCGACGTCGGCGAAGATCACGGTGTCAAAATCGCGTTTTTCCACGGTCGCGGCGGCACTGTCGGTCGCGGCGCTGGCCCAACACACCGTTTCCTTGAAGCGTTGCCCGAGGGCTCTCTCGATGGTGGTATCCGTGTGACTGAACAAGGCGAAGTAATCGCACAGAAATACAACACGCCAGCCACAGCCACTGCCAACCTCGAATGGTTGCTCGCTGGTAGCCTCGGGGCGCAATTGCTCGCTGCCAAGCAGACCACTAACAAAGTGATTGATGACGCGATGGAGACTTTGGCAAAGCGCTCTAGGAGTGCCTACCGCGATTTACTTGAAGCACCTGGATTTATTGATTTTTACCGACAAGCCACCCCGATCGACGCTATTGAGCAAAGTCGGATCGGCTCGCGCCCATCGCGCCGCACTGGCAAGGCCAGCATCGAGGACCTACGCGCGATTCCCTGGGTCTTTAGCTGGAATCAATCCCGCTTCTACGTCCCCGGTTGGTATGGCGTCGGCAGTGCTTTGGATGCGCTTGAAGCTGAAGCACCCGAAGCTTACAAAGCGCTGCAAGACAACCTACAAGCCACTCCGTTTTTGCGCTACGTGTTCTATAATATCGAAAGTAGCATCAGTAGTTCCGATGAGAAATGGATGCGCACCTATGCTGATTTGGTAACAGACGTGGCTCTGCGTAAACGCATTCTCGGCCAGATTCTCGACGAGCGCACGCGGACCGTGCAACATTTGGGTAAGTTGTTCACCCGATCGCTGCCAGAACGTCGCCCGCGCTTTTACAAGACCCTGACTGAACGCGACGTGCCACTCGCCGCCTTGCATAAAAAGCAAATCGATCTGTTGCAACAGGCACGATCCAGCGACCAGTTCGACCCCGCGACCACCGACAATCTGTTGCGCGTGGTCAATGCGATCGCTGCAGGTCTACGTACGACTGGCTAGCAATATTGAGCAGAGGATTCAGTGCCGGTAGTGGGTATTCTTTGTTTTAAGCAGAAGCGACTCTGTAAAAATGCGTAGAGATATCGAACGCAATTCGGTTGTTTTCGAGCGGTGCTGTTGTTTGTAAGTGTTTCGCTGTGTGAGTGGCCGAGAGAGCCTCATTGGGTTATGCGGCAACTCGTCCTCAGGCCGCTGTATCGCTGTCGCCGAGCCTTTAAAACATATCGCTTAGTAAATTTTGCTAAGTTTAGAATTTAAAACGAATTTTAGCTTTGTATCCTGCGTTGCATAGATTAGTGATGAATACGTGCGAAATTTAATAATAAGCATAATATTTTTGGGAATCGTCGGGTATTTG
>JAFMHF010000072.1:0-6777 GCA_017854655.1 Puniceicoccaceae bacterium
CTCACAACGAGGGCGAGTCGCCCTCACTCCTTTTGACTTCGGGCGTGCCAGTTGCTCGCGCTTCCGTAACCACCTCGAATCACCCCCCCACATTTAGATGATGAAAATCCGTGCGCTTTGTGATTAAGTGCTCTAGATCTTCTGGCATGCCGAAAAAGACAACTGCCAAGAAAACGACCAAGGCCTATCAGGCGCCTCAATTTCTCGTCGATTTACTCGACGCGCGTTCCCCCACGGGGCACGAATACGAAGCTCAAGCAGTGATCGATCGCTATGTTGAGCCGAAGGTCGATGCCTATCGTAAGGACACGATGGGCAACCGCTTCGCCACGGTGAATCCCGATGGCGAGCCATCCTTGCTATTTGCCGGGCACATCGACGAGCTCGGCCTGATCATCACCTACATCAACGACAAAGGCTTCGTCTATTTCGAAACGCTTGGCGGTCATGATCTGTCGATGATTTCTGGACGTCGTGTTTCAATTTTGACTAAAGAGGGCATCGTCAAAGCAGTGACGGGTAAGCGTGCCATTCACCTGATGAGCGCAGAAGATCGTAAGAAAGTGCCGGAGACGCACGAGATCTGGATCGATCTCGGCGTCAAAAATAAGGAAGAGGCTGAAGCGCTGGTCCGGATCGGCGATACCGCGGTTTACGATCAAAGCTTTGAACTGATTCGTGGTAGCGTCGGAGTGGCGCGTGCCTTTGATGATAAAGCGGGCGCCTACGCGGTGCTCGAAGCAGTGCTGCGGCTTAAGCAAGAAAAGAAGCTCGTCGCTAGGGTCACTGCCGCCGCCACAACTCAAGAAGAGATCGGCACACGTGGTGCGATGACCGCCGCGTTCTCCGAAAACCCTGATTTCGCGATCGCAGTGGATGTCGGCCATGCGACCGATTCGCCCGATTGTGATCCGCGTAAATATGGCAATTTCATTCAAGGTGGTGGCCCGATTATTTGCCGTGGCCCGAATATCAATCCAGTCATTTTTGAGAAGATCGTTGCCTGTGCCGAGAAGAACAAGATCCCGTATCAGATCGAAGCCGACTCGCGCCCGACTGGCACCGATGCACGTGCGATTCAAGTCGCGCAGGCCGGTATCGCCACAGGTCTTCTGTCGATTCCGCTGCGCTATATGCACACACCTAGCGAGATGGTGGATCTTGAGGATATTGAGCACACCGTGCAATTATTAGTGGCCGTCGCCAAGTCTCTTAAGAAGAGCGACCGCGGTGTTTGGTAGCCATCAGCGGTCGGTACACTGTCTTCGCTCTGCTAAGAACTACGCCGTAAGTGGCGTGGCAGTTTATTAATCGAAGCCGTTGCTATCAGTGCAGCAACGCGCAGCAGTTCGATGAGCTGCCTGTTTGCTAGCCCTTATTGCAGCGAGATTTCACCCGTTTCCACGACAGTGGTTGAGGGCATCCATTTGGAGGTCGTGCCAAGCTTTGCGCGTAGTTTGTAGTCGAGCATCTCTTGTGGTTGATTAATGAGTTTTTGCAATAATCGAGCGCTGCTGAGCAGGCTGGCTGCAGAGCTGACGGAGACGATGCGAGCGCTATAGCCTTCAATCGGCGGCAGGTCCTTCGCCGTGCCAGTGACCACTTCGATGCCTTCAAGACTGAGTTCATAATAGAGGCCGTGCAAATCGATGGTCTCGGCGTTCGGGTTCACAATCCGCAATTGGATCGTAAACTGCATCGCACTGGTATCGCTCGCAGCTTTTGTGATGCCCACGACATCGATCTTCGGGCTCTCGTGGTTCTTATCGAGCGTGGTGCAACCACTCCAGCAGAGCACAGCGAGGCAAGTGAGAAGGCAGAGTCGGCGGGCGGCTAATAGCATAGATTGTAGCTTAGGCCTAGGTCGTGTGCGTGCAAGTCGGATCCTGCATGTCTTTATTCACTGTACATAAAGCTAGGCTGGGGACTCGTGTTTAGAGCGCCAATGCGTTGAGCCGTAGCAGATAGAATGAGCGATTTAATCGGTTTTTCTTGTAAGGAGTCATCATTCAATTCGATAATACTAAGAATGTCATCTGATTCCTCAACTCCATCTATAACTGAACGTGCTTGTGCCATAGTCGGATCTGTCATCCCGAGCTGCATGGAAGGATTGCGGCTGGTCGAGCTAGGGCAGCAGCGTCAGCTGAAATTGCATGAGCGCCTGGCATTGTTCTACAACTCGCCGCTCTGCCTGCATTGCAACTGCAAGCGCGATAAATTCGACAAGGAGCGAGCGAAGCTGCGTGAGATTGATCGCCAGCGCCGTGCTTCAGATCAATGAGACTTGGTCTAGCACTCCCCGGGCAGGGCACTCTTGGTAGAGTCTACCTTTTTGAGAGCCTTATACTCCGGCTGGTATGTGCATACTTGAAGGATTTCACTGTCTCGTGGGGAATGGCTAAAAAGAATAGCACTTCCGTCAAATTCGTCAGCAAATCAACTCCGGCCTTAGACGTGTTGGGCCCAGTGGTGGCCGGCGGGTGCTTGGCGGTGTAAGTTGCCGCTGTCTGTATCATGGCTGAGTCAGAAAAAGTTCACAAACCGCTGGTTGCCGTATCTGGGGCGAGCGGCTTTGTCGGCACTCATTTGCGCGCCGAACTAGCGGATATGTATGAGTTTCGGGCGCTGTCGCGGAGTGCCAATGTAGTCGAGCGCAATGCGCGTGAAAGTTCGACGCAATGGAGCCAGTGCGACCTATATTCGTTACCAAAAGTCACCGAGGCGCTGAAGGGATGTGAATATGCGTTTTATTTGGTGCATTCGATGGCACCTTCGAGCCGCTTAATGCAGGGCAATTTCGAGGATACCGATCTATTGCTGGCGGATAATTTTATACGTGCAGCCGAAGCAGTCGGGGTCAAGCACGTGATTTATTTGAGCGGCTTGCTGCCGGATGAGAAGGATGATTTGTCGCCGCACTTGCGTAGCCGCTGTGAAGTCGAGCAGGTGTTACGTTCACGTTCTGTACCGGTCACGGTGCTGCGGGCGGGACTGATCTTTGGCCCCGGCGGCTCATCGTTCTCGATGCTGATTAATTTAGTGCGGCGCTTGCCAGTTATGTTGCTGCCGGCGTGGACAGGTTCAATGACGCAGTCGGTTGATATTAAAAACGTCTGCCAAGCATTTCGTCTCTGCTTGGGGGATGCGACCTTGGCTGGGGGTATTTACGATTTGGGCGGACATGAGCCGATGACTTACCGTGAGCTGATTTTGCAAACTGGGAAGTTACTGGGCCGTGAAGTTCGAACCCTGCGCGTCCCGGTTAATTGTTTTGCGCTGTCGAAACATTGGGTCGCGTTATTCAGTGGTGTTGCGCCGGCCTTGGTTGGGCCATTACAGGAAAGTTTGCAGCACGATCTGCAGGCCAGACCGAATCCCTTACTGCAACGCTTAGAAGGAAAATGTGTCTCGTTCGCAGAATCGTTTCGAGCTGCGGTGGATGCCTCTGGTTGTCCGTTGCCGAACCCCAGAAGTCATACGCAGTTAGCAGACAAACAAGCGATTAAGCGCGATCGTCGGGTTCGCTCGGTGCAACGTATGGCGTGGCCTGCTGGATGGACTGCGGCAAGAGTGACGCGCGAATATGGTACATGGTTGAGCCAGCGTTATCGTGGATTACTGGCAGTCGAAACAGACAGTGTGGGGGTCGTCCGTTTTTTGATTGGCGGCTTGAAGCTGTGCCTGCTGGAGCTGACACCGACACCGTTCAGTGAGGATGCGGAGCGTTGTGCTTTTTATATTACCGGTGGATGCCTTTCGCGCACGGTAGATCCTCCAGGACGCTTGGAGTTTCGTATTGTTGAATCGCGCGATTGTGTGGTGGCATCGATTCATGGATTTGCACCGACGTTACCGTGGTGGTTGTATGCATGCACTCAAGCTCGTGCGCATTTATTGGTGATGCGTGCGTTTGGCCGGCACTTGAAGCGCTCCTGTTCGAAGTGATTGCATCGACAGCGTCGTGGCGAGACCTCGGCGAGTGTGAAACTGCTGAGAGTCAAGTGGGTCGCCGAAGGCGAGATCGCCTGAGTGGGCCTGCAATGCCGCAGCTGTGACGGGCCGCTGGTCTTGTCGGACTACTTGTATTCCTGCTTGATGTAGGCCAGTAGCGAGGGGATGGCTTCGATCATTGAATCGAGGCACTGCTGATAGGCATCGAAATTTTGGCCGTAGGGATCGGGGATTTGTAGATCGACGTTCGGCCCCATGAATTCGCGAAAGAGATGCAGGCGCTTGGGGAGTCCGGTATGGTAGTGCGCCAGGATGTCGAGGTGTGAATCGGTCATACCGATGATCATGAAGGCACGGTCGATCAGTTCTTGAGTCACGGGTTGGCTCTGGTGCTGTGCTAAATCAATTTTAACTTTTTTGAGCGCTGCGACTGAATTACTCGAGGCGGGCTCACCATATCCAGCTGCCACGCCAGCCGATTCGACGCTTAGCTGATCAAGCGGAGCGTCTTCGGCCGCGAGCGCATGTTGCAGTAGTTTTTCTGCCATTGGGCTGCGGCAGACATTGCCGGTGCAGACAGTGAGGATGAGATTACGATCTTGAGCCATTGGAAAGAGAGATTAAGCAAGTGGTCGGGCCTGTCACAACTCTTTTGCCCGAGTGTGATTAGAGTTCGGGCTGTTGCTGTAAGATTTGTAGGGCGGCGATGATGTCAACGCCGCGTTGCAGGATACGATCTGGCTCAATGCTGCGGCTGTCAGCCTCGCCAGCTTGATCACTATCGCTGCTGCTATCCTCATTGCGAAGAAGTTGCAGGATGTCTGTGCCTGCTTCGTAGAGATGGTAGCTGAGGTAGTTTTCCTTTGCGTCACTTTCTAATCGGATACGCGGCTCAAACCCGACTCCAACTAGTGATGTGTCGCTGTCGGGGCGAATCTCTCCGCAGAGAATCCAAGCGTTGGCTGAGGCCTTGCTGTAAAATCCGGTGCGGCCTGCGGTTGATTCACCGACGGCGATGATCGCACCTGCTGCTTGCAGTTGATGCAGCACTGCCTCGAATGGGCCGGCTGTTTCGCGGTTGCATAAAACAATGGCAGGGAAGTCGCGCACCGTGCTCGAGGCCTCGCCAGATATGCTGAGGTCGGCGGGCACCGTACCGACGGTGGTCAATGTCTGGGCCTGCTTCGCGGTGGCAAAGCCGCTGAATGTATCCACCGCAGTGTGGTTGGATTTAAGAAAGCGTAAATCTAGGATGAGCGCGGCCTGCGTTTGGTGCTCTGCCAGCACGGACTTCGCTTCATTCAGGCGGTAGAGGCGGATGTATTTGATCGCGCGCGGCAAGTCCTCGACGCGTGCAGCGACTCGACTTTCGGAGTGGATCTCCAGCTGCGGTTGTTCAAATAGGACGCGATCTGGGAATAATGCGGCCAGGCCGTGCAGGCGAATCGCTTCGTCGCTGTAATCGTGCAAAGATGGAAACAGTGCCGCGTCCTGTCCCTGCGCAGGCTGGCATGTCACTGCTGCGCAGATCACCGCCGTACTGAGAAACTGTTTAACGCTCATCATCCACAAGGTGCCAGTTTAGCGGTTGAGCTCTTGATGGCCAATGTCGCGCCGGAGATATTTGCCGTCGAAGTGGACCTGGTCGCATACGCCATAGGCGAGATCGGCGGCGGCTTGTAGGCTCGGCGCTTGTCCACTGACGCCCAACACGCGGCCACCGTTAGTGGTGATCGTGCCATCCTCTGCGCGCGTGGTGCCAGCATGCACGATTGCGGAACGCTCCGGAGTGGTGGTTGGTAACGTGATGGTGTCGCCCTTTGCGTAACTGTCAGGGTAGCCGCCAGCTGCGAGCACGATGACGATCGCAGCGCCAGGGTGGATGTTAAGTTTTGCGGGGAGTGCTTCGCCCTTTGCGGAGGCGAGCAGCACTGGCACGAGATCGTCGGCGACCATTGGTAGCAGTACCTGTGTTTCAGGATCGCCGAAGCGGACGTTGTATTCGAGTACGCGCACGCCCTTTGGTGTGAGCATGAGGCCAGCATAAAGAGTGCCGCAAAAGTGAATGCCGTCTGCTTTAAAGCCGTCGAGGGTCGGGCGCAGCACTTGCGCTTCGATCTGGGCCTGCATCTCTGCAGTGACGCGGCTGGTCGGTGTGTATGCGCCCATGCCGCCAGTGTTGAGGCCAGTGTCGCCTTCGCCGGCACGCTTGTGGTCTTGGCTCGGTGGCAGGCAGACGAAATCATCGCCCGAGACAATGGCGTGAATGGAGGCTTCCTCGCCGTACAGTGTTTCTTCGATCACGATCTCGTGGCCGCTCGCGCCGAAGGCGTTACCTTCGAGCATGTCTTTGACCGCAGCAATCGCTTCGGCTTGGGTTTCCGCCATGATCACGCCTTTGCCTGCGGCGAGGCCGCTGGCTTTAATGACGATCGGTGCGGGGTGTGTGTCGAGGTACTGTAGTGCGGCGGCGACATCGGTAAAGCTAGCGTATTCAGCGGTGGGGATGTTGTGGCGGGCGAAGAAATCCTTACAAAAGACTTTGCTCGATTCGAGCTGAGCGCCCTGAGCGTTCGGGCCGTAGGCGGGGATGCCGACCGCTTGTAGTGCATCGACGAGGCCGAGGCTGAGTGGCACTTCCGGACCGACGATGACGAGGCCGATGTGGTGGTCTTGTGCCAGTTGAACGATGCCTTCGATGTCTTCGACGCCGACCTTGTAACAATCGACTTCAGAGGCCATGCCACCATTCCCTGGTGTTGCGATGACACGATCGGCGAGCGGGCTCTTTAGGCACATTTGTACGAGGGCGTGTTCGCGTCC
>JAFMHF010000072.1:7242-11248 GCA_017854655.1 Puniceicoccaceae bacterium
TTTTTGGAGTCGCGGTTTTTTTTAGTAGTGCTGAGCCGTTACAGGCTGAGATGGCGCTCGGTAATTATGGTGCGGTTGCTGTAGATGTCGAAACTAGCGTGACGCATTCGTCTAATATCTTTCGTAATAGCGATGAAGAGGATGATATCATCTTTCAGGTGCTGCCACGTCTACGCTATCGCTTCGATCAAGGCACTGTTCGAGTCGAAGCTCATGCGGGCGTCGATGTGATTCGATTCGATGATTTCGACGATAATGATG
The DNA here is from genome assembly GCA_017854655.1 of Puniceicoccaceae bacterium. Classification (GTDB taxonomy): domain Bacteria; phylum Verrucomicrobiota; class Verrucomicrobiia; order Opitutales; family Coraliomargaritaceae; genus Lentimonas. Next base: position 7,504 of record JAFMHF010000072.1, read on the forward strand.
CGGAAGACATTAAGAGTCATATCGCGATTGATTTCCCGTATGGCGACGCGGTCGAAGACCGGCGCTACGATGTCCGTTTGGAAGGCGGCTATAACGAGCGCACTTCGCCGAACGACTCGGTGCAGGACATTACGCAGACTGAGGAAGTCGATTTAAGTGCAATCGGGCGCTATTATGTATCTGAGCGGACTTTCCTGCGCAGTGGCGTTGAATATCTAGATAAACAATCGCAGACCTCGGACTATGACGATGTGCAACGCATCGAGGTGCCGGTCGAGTTCTTTTATGATTATAGTGAAGACCTCAGTTATGGTCTAGGTTATCGTTATACGGATACCGATGTCAGCGCCGATGGCGTAGAGCCTGAGGCAGATAGTAACGACCATGCAATCTACCTCGCGGCGGTCGGACAAGTGGCTTCGGCGATAACTGCAGAGATCCGTGTTGGTGGCCAACAGCGTCAATTCGATGATGACGCGTATGATGACGAAACTCAATTTTTCATGGAATCGTCGCTGAGTTGGGTCGCGACTGATCTCACGACGGTTGACTTCTCGATTGGTAATGGCTTCGACACCACTATTGATGATGTCTCCACCGAGACGTTTTTCGCCGAGCTGGGTCTGCGCCATCAGTTCTCAGAGAAGATCCGCGCTTCGGCCAGCCTGGGCTATGAGGATGTGAAATATTCGGATGATCGAGACGATGATCAATTCTCGGTAGCAATCGGGTGTGGTTATACACTGATTGAGGATCAACTTCAGGTTGAAGGCGGTTTTCGCTATGCGGATCGTGATTCGAATCAAGATGACTCTACTTACGAAGTCGCCACTTTCGTCCTGTCGATTGCCTACTTATTCTAATCCCTTGGTGCGGTGCCTATTCCTATGATTAAGAGCGTCAATAAATTCCAATCAAACAGCTGGTTGTTGCCGGTGCTGGTTCTTGCATGTGTCATCCCCTTAGATGTAATTTTGGGAGCGGGTCGGACCCGAACCCGATCTCCGCAGAAGGTATACCAAGCGCCAGAAGTGGTTTACAAGCTGTCGCCGTTTGATCTAGTCAGGGTCTCCGTCTACGGCGAAGATGATTTGGCCTGCGAGCAGCGCATTTCTGATAAGGGCATCTTGTCGATGCCGTTGTTGGGCGGAATCCTAGTCGGTAATTCGACCGTGTCTGAGGCTGAGGATTTGGTTGAGCAGGTGTTTGTGCAGCAGCAGTATCTGCGCAATCCGGTGGTGAGTATTAGCATCCAGGAATTTGCCCCTAAAATGGTTACGATCTTAGGAGAAGTGGAGCAGCCTGGGGCGATTGCCATTCCGCCAGGTCAAAACGGTGTGCCGCTGCTGGTTGCAGTTGCCGGAGCGGGTGGCTTTACCGGTACCGCCAAATTGACTCAGGTGCGTGTGACCCGTGCCTCCCGTGGTGCTGCGACGCAGCAGATCGATATTGTCAATGCGGGCAAGTTGCTCGATTCAATCGAGACGGGGCAGAGTCGTTCGATGGTGGTCCATCCTGACGATATCGTGTTTGTACCAAAACGGGTCTTTTAATCTCATATTTCACCGAATAATCAAAACATGAGCTATATGAAACATAATTTTAAATCGCAGCGCAGCCAGGCTGCAGCTGGCAGTCGCGGTGGCAGTGATTCGTTGATTAGTTTGCTGGATATATTTCAAATTGTGCGCCGCCACTGGCAGTTTGGTGCGGCCTGCGGATTGATTGTGGCAGTGGCAGTGGGGGCGTATTTGCTGATGCAGCCGCGGCAGTACCGCGCAGAATCATCACTCGTTATCGAGCTCGCGACCGAAAACATTATCGATGTCAAAGAAGTGCTGAATACCAATGTGCAGAATAATAATATGCTAGCGTCGATCATGAATACGCATATCAAACGCTTACAGAGCCGAGCGTTGGCGGATACCGTCATGGCCGCATTGGAGCCTGAGATGGGGGATCGCTTTTTGGAAGGCTATGTTGGCTCGCTGGCGGAGTTTGATGCGACTAAGGAATTACCCGATGCCGTCGGGCTCTTGCTTAAACAGGCGCTCGAAGTTAATTGGGAGGAGGAATCCCAAGCGATTCAGATTGTGATTACCCATTCGGATCCCGAGGTGGCCCAAGCGGTGGCAAATCAGTATGTCGATCAGTATATTCAGTATAAGGCGGAGGTGCGGTCCAAATCGACTGGTGATGCGGTGTCTTTCTTAGGCCAAGAGGTCGAAGAACTGCGGCTCGATTTGGTTGAGCGAGAGATGATACTGCAGGAATACCGCGACGAGAAGAACTTGGTGACTGCAGAGCGAGGGGAGAGTATCGTGGCGCAGAATCTAACGCAGTGGAGTCAAGCGGTGACCAATGCGCGTGTGCGGCTAGCTGGGGTCGAGAGTCGCTTAGCGCAGATTCGACTTGCCGAGAATCAATTGGCCGCGTTGATGAACATTCCGTTCGTCGGCGGCCGCGATGATGTCAAAGTGATCTATGCGCAGTTACAGGAACTGCGGCGAGAGGCTCAGGTGATGAGCGCAACCTATTTGAATCGTCATCCACAGATGGTGCAGAATCTGGCGTCGCAGGCATCGGTAACAGAGGCGCTCAGTCAAGCGATCGAACAAGCCCGCCAGGAGGTTTCGGTGGAGTACCATACGGTGGTGGCTGAGCTGAAAGATTTAGAAACCAGTTTGGCGGAAACCAAACAGGAGGCCTTGCAGGTCGAACTCGACCTAATCGAGTATCGTATGCTGGATCGCCAAGTGGAGCGCTTACGCCTCGCCTATGATGCCCTGTCGACTCGTTATAGTGATACCACCATCGCGGAGCGCATGGATTTGAATACGGTGCGGGCGCTCGATCTGGCAATTATGCCCGCTAAGCCGGCGTGGCCTGACCACCAGAAGATAGCGCTGGTGATGTGCTGCCTAGCCGGTGTGTGTTTTGTCGCAGTCCCGCTTGGGGTTGAGTTGGTCGATGGCCGACTGAGTAGTTTTGCTGACGTTGAGTCTTACTCCAACAAGCCATTACTGGGTGATGTACGTCACTTCCCGCGCAAGAGCCTAGCGGAAATGTCGCATGCGGTTTTTCGCAAAGACATCGACTTGTTAGAGCCCTTTCGATCAATTTACAGTAGCCTGCGGATGAAGACCGACTTAAGCGCGGGGCCGCTTTCGCTGGTGGTGACCAGTTCATTGCCGGGCGAGGGCAAGTCGTTTGTTTCGTGCAATCTTGCGGCGGCTTTTGCGACGCATAACTATCGAGTTCTTTTGGTCGATTGTGATTTGCGTCGGCCATCGTTACACCAGGCATTTGGGGCAGAGAATGAGCATGGATTAACTGCTTGGTACGCTTCGTTGCAATCCGGCAGCAGCACGCAGGCCTCGCACGAAACTGAGTCACTGGGGATCGTGTCAGTTCATGAGAATCTGTCGCTGCTCACTGCCGGTAAATCGACCGACATCCCGACCGAGATCCTTGGCGATTCAAAGACTGCCGCGCTTTTTGAGCGCTTAAAACAAGACTACGATGTGGTCATCTTCGACACCGCGCCAGTCGGGCTGTTCGCAGACGCGACCTTAGTTGCTGATTATGCAGATAGCTGCATCTTTGTTGCGCGGCAATTTAAGGTTTCGAGAGCCAAGGCGCGTTACTCGATCGGCTTGATGGATAACTTAAATATCTCAGTACTCGGGGTTGTTTTCAACGGCATCAGAGATGTCACGGCCGCGGTCGGTTATGGCAACCAAGC
>JAFMHF010000073.1:0-454 GCA_017854655.1 Puniceicoccaceae bacterium
ATCGCAACGATTAAAATCGGGGACAAGCGCTTTGATAAAGCCACACGTAAAGGAGACACTACAGTTGAATTCGAAAGCATCTTTCTTGAAAAGCAAGATGCTAGGATTTCGGCTTGGATCGATACCAACAATCAAAAAAAAGGGCCACGGTTTGTGAAGATTGAACATTTAGATAATACCCGAAACCATAATTAACCGTATGTTTAACTTCGGGTGGTGAATTTATCCGTGCGCAACTCATCTACGATGACGTGTTCACATAAATCAAATATCTCCTGAATCCCGATAAAAAATAGCCACTCTCAGCAAGATGAGAGACTAACTCCCAACTAAAGGTTAAACCTTATCCTCGTCCCAGGTCGGCATTGCGCCAACCAATCGATATCTGCCTCTCGTAGAATCGCAATTTTCGCATACCCGCCAACCGTCGGGCCGTCGACCATCGTCACAATCG
>JAFMHF010000073.1:554-11191 GCA_017854655.1 Puniceicoccaceae bacterium
ATCGCAATTTTCGCATACCCGCCAACCGTCGGGCCGTCGACCATCGTCACAATCGGCAGGCCATTCCCTGGAATTTGAAAGCTCCCCGGTAGCACTGGCTCGCTACGAATTGAATCCGGCACATCAAGCGCTGGTCCTTCTAGGCGAAAGCCAGTCCAATCCGAACGCGGCGACATCGTCCACTCTGCTGATGCCAACTGCGCACGTGCCCGCTCTGAAAAAAGCTCAAACTGTGGCCCCGGTAATAACTCGAACTCCATCGGCCTTAAGAAATCGCGTTGTAATTGAGCAGCGAGGACGCGCCGCCCCACCCGCTCATATCCAAACGTCACAGCGGACGTGTATGAGACAACAGACTACCACGCACTAAAAGCTCTCCCAGTCCATTACGTGCAACGACCAACGCAATCTCAACCCTCGCTACACATCGAACCCACCTGGCACTGCGACGTAAGCCCATCAGCCTGACCAATTCAACGGGAACTGCAGCACGGCGCACGCAGACACTTCAACAGCCGTCCACGAAGCACTCGCGGAATCTGAATCAGCCTCTGCGACAGCAATCCATGCCCTTAATTCTCTACATAGCGCAGAAAGATTGCAGACGGCCACGAATCCAATCACTAAGTACAGCATGACGAATAACGAAGTGATGAAAAGCGTGCGCTACACGCTAGAAATTAAAAACAAAGAAGTGCTGCAGATGATCCAAGCAGGTGGCGTGAAACTGACTATTCTCGATGTGGTGAATCTCCTCAAAAACGAAGAAGATGAAGAATATCTCGGATGCTCCGCGAAAACCATTCACGCATTTTTAGATGGACTGATTCTACAACGTCGCGGACCGAGCGATGGACCCGCTAAAAAATTCCCCACTTCAACCATCGATAACAACACGATCCTAAGGAAATTGCGTATCGCCTTTGAAATGAGAGATACTGATCTCATTGCAACCATAGAAAGCGTAGGACTGCGTATCTCTAAGAGCGAACTAAGCTCCCTCTTCCGGGCACCGTCCCACAAGCATTTCATGAAGTGCGGTGATCAGTTCCTGCGTAATTTCCTCAAAGGACTCACTCATCGGTTTCGCTCAAACGAAGCTAAATAGATTTTGAAAAGACTAAAGAAATGATCAAAATCCCTAATATCCGCTTCGCTCAAGACGGACAGCCGCAAAACTAGGACAGCTGTATAGAATTTGCCTTTTGAGTGCCTTTGCGTGATCAAACTGCGGATCTTCAAATGGGGATAAAACGGGGTCGAAAGATCGAGGAGATCAGTTAATTGTGGTGGATAATGAGGCAGGAGAATATCCCAATTTCACTCCATCGATACGTCTCGACTTTATTGAGTAAATCAAAGCTTATGATTCTTTAACAAACCTGATCGGAACAACTATGAAATTATTAATACGCAATCTGAATCGACTTACTACATCAGCAGAACTTGAAAAGTTGTTTCAAGAATTTGGCACTGTTCAAAAATGCAGCTTGGTAATGGATCAAAAGAGTGGAACGTCTAAAGGTTTTGGTTTTATTGAAATGCAAAAACCTGGTGAAGCTAAAGCTGCCGTTAAAAACCTAAACAACAAAACTGTTAACGGCCTGAAGATCCGCGTGAAGAAGGCTGAGACTCAACAGGAAAAGCATCGTAATTCAAGTGACGAGTCTTCAAATCGAGACCGTCCATAGAGTAGCGCCGTTTTGCATGGACATCTTTGGCCTCAGCAGGGAGAAAAATCTAACAATTGATGGGACAAAAAAGGGGCCTTTCGCTACTTTTTAATTGTGAGATTTAATCGAGCGAAAATTCTGATGTTAAGCCCCACCGCAATCCCTAACTATATAAGTTAAATCCTATTTTCGTCCCAGGTCGGCATTGTGCCAACCAATCGATATCTGCTTCTCGTAGCATCGCAATTTTCGCATACCCGCCAACCGTCGGGCCGTCGACCATCGTCACAATCGGCAGGCCATTCCCTGGAATTTGAAAGCTCCCCGGTAGCACTGGCTCGCTACGAATTGAATCCGGCACATCAAGCGCTGGTCCTTCTAGACGAAAGCCAGTCCGATCCGAACGCGGCGACACCGTCCACTCTGCTGACACCAGCTGCGCACGTGCCCGCTCTGAAAAAAGCTCAAACTGTGGCCCCGGCAATAACTCGAACTCCATCGGCCTTAAGAAATCGCGTTGTAGTTCGGCAGCGAGCACGCGCCGCCCCACCCGCTCATATCCAAACGAAGCAGCTGATGTCAGTGCAGACAATTGAGCTCCACGCTCTAAGGGCTGACCCAATCCATTACGTGCATCCGCCGACGCACTGCCGAACCATCGGTCTGCATCAAATCCTCCCGGCACCGCGACGTAAGCCCACAAGCCTGCGCGATTCATCGGAAAATGCAGCACCGTACCGGCAACAACTTTCCTCGCAGTCCACGGAGCTATCGCACAACCTAAATCAGCACCTGCGACGGCAATCCAAGTATCTTCTAACACTCGAAGCTTCGCACCTTGCATTAAAACTTCCAGCACAGGTGCATCTATACGGTTGCCAAGTAATCGATTCGCCGCAGCAGCCGAGCTACGATCCATCACTCCGCCCGGAGGTACGCCAAATCGGCGCCACCCAGGGCGACCGTAATCTTGTACCGAAAGCCCAACTCCCGTGGATATTATTTCAATCACAGCCATACTAGATCACCAAAAATTTAACAGTATCCCCTGCGGCCAACGCAAAGACCTCGCGTGCATCACTCAGCGTGCCACGTGCCTTTTCAGGTTGAAATAACGGAAAATCAGTGCGTCCCAACAAGTGCCACCCTCCAGGACTGGCCACCGAATAGATTCCCGCATGGCTGCCACCAATGGCAACGGACCCCGGCTCGATTCGATCACGCGGCGAAGCCTTGCGCTTCAAGTGCAAACGTTCATCCAGCCCATCCAAATAGGGAAACCCCGGCGCGAACCCCATCATTCGCACTCGATACTCGGGGGCCGAATGTATCGCAACGACCTCCGCTTCACTCAAACCAGTCGCGACTGCCACCATTGCTAGGTCTGGGCCCTCATAGCGCACAGGCACTTCGATCCGTCGCGAATACTTTGAACTGTCCAGTATTTCACTCTGCAAACCAGACAGCCATTCATACAGAACGCATTCAGATACAGGCCGCTGAAACAGTACCAGCAGATTGTCAGCACCTATGACGTATTCATCAAAACCATCCGGTGGAGTCATTGACAACGCTTGCTCGATTGCCAAACGCTTCGATTCGCTCAACTGATCCAGCAAATAACCGCGCTCTCCATACGGTCGAATACGCGCGCCCTGAAACGAACTGTTAGTAGTTTGTTGAGCCATCAACTACCGACCATAATGGCCGCAGCTCAGAACGGAATCGAAATCGGTTGCCGATAAAAATTTGTAGATAGTACAGCCATTCGCCACCACTCATGAATACACGACTCGCGCTCGGCGATCGCCTACTACTTTTGAATAGGTCGAAAAAAGACCGCCTTGGTGTTATTCTCTAAGCGCACATCGCTCAGCGGTTCTTTCGTCACGACCCGCGCAGCAATGTTCAAGCTGTCTGCGGAGTCAATCGAAGGCACCTGAGTATAAACTTTTCGAGTTGTCGTTTGCCCAGGACCAAGTGTGCCGATGGCGAAATCGACTGGCTCTCCTTCGCCCACGATAACCGTCAACGTGGAAGACGTCAGCCAAGACGTACCACGGTTTTGCACGATCACCTCGACCGGCATCGTGGTGCCGGGCAACGCATCAGCAGGCAGGTATATTTCAGCGAGCGCAACATCCAGAATCGTGGCAGTGTCGCGCTCGCGCAATCGATCCCAATTGACCACACCAGCGCCATAGACTGGATCAACACCTGGTGCACCTGCCTCGTCGAGAGTGCGTCTCATCAAATCGACCACTTCCTGGTGACTACGCGCAGTCTCCGACGAAAGGATCGAAGCCAATGTGCCAGTCACAAAAGGAGCGGCAGCGGATGTACCAGAAAACAACATCGTCCCACCATTTTCTTTGGCGGTGAGCACACCAACGCCTGGCGCTGCGAAATCAATCGAACTGGATTGATTTGGAAAGAGCGCCTGGCGCCCAACGCTATCCACGGCAGTCACCGAAAGCACCTGCGGATATGCGGCAGGATATGGCATCTGCGTATAGCCATCGTTGCCAGCGGCAGCGACCATGATTACGTCATTATCTTCTGCATATCGAATCGCTTCGCGCATAAGTTGCGTATCCTGATACACGCCCAAGCTCATATTTAGCACATCGACACCGAGATCCACCGCCTGAACGATACCCTCGGCTACGTGAAAGCTATTGCCCATGCCCTCATCATCTAGAACTCGAACCACGAACAGTTCTGCTGCAGGCGCAATTCCCTCTGAACCTGCTATAATCGAAGCCACGGCAGTGCCATGCGCCGCACCAAGTCCAGCCACACCGCCGCCGGCCAAGTCAATGTGCACAATATACACATCATCAAATTGTGGATGTGCTTCGATGCCTGAATCCAAAATCCCAACCAGTACCCCCGATCCATCACCTTCAACTGGACCGCCGACAATGGATCGAGCGGACTCATCAAATGCACGCAACTGCGCATACTGCTCTGGCGCCACTGCAACTGGTGGTAACGGGCGCTGCACACGATACGAAAAACTCCCCTCGCCGCCAAACAAACCGGGACTCGGTCCTGACATCGCATCTTTACCAATGCGCACGACCAACAACTCATCGATCTGCCCGATTGGAGCCAGACCTGCCTGAATCAATGTTCTCAAATACTCCTGATAATCTTTGCGATTGGTAAAATGCACCACCATCTCGCCCGGAATTGCATCCTCAGGAAAAACGACGTCCCAAGTCGCAGGCATTTCATCAGCAGCCTCAGGGAAATTAATCACCACTTCGCCGGCAGACGTATCGGTAGTAATGCCTTTCTCATGACTACCCCCCTGCCATTTTAACAGGAACAGTCCAATCCATGCACCGAAGAGAATTAGGGCACACAAAATAAGCAATCCACGCGCATCTTTCATAACACTACTTAATTAACTCAAAAAATAATAAAAACAAACTCGATTCACACTGCATTGATAGTTTCAAACGACACATAGTTACAAAATATACCGCATGAACCATGTCACACTAGCAATAGCGCTAAGCCTTCTTCACATATTTCGTCAGGATGACAATATGCTGATCATTTACGCGCCCTTCGATATGCTCCGCATTTTTAGGGTCTAGTAAAATTCGACGCACCGCTGTGCCGCGCTTGGCAGTGAAACCACCGCCTTTCACGACCAAATCTTTGACCAGCGTCACCGTATCGCCGGCTTCGAGTAGCGCACCGTTACAATCAATATACTTGAGCACCGCATTCGCTTCTTTGGCTTCAGCTTCGGCCCACGCCTGGACTTCGTCTTCGAGAAACAGCGTATCGAGCAAATCCTGCGCCCATACCTCGTTCACACTGAGACGAGTTAACAGTCGCCATGCCATGACCTGTACCGCCGGCACCTCGCTCCACATACTTTCAGTCAAGCAGCGCCAATGATGTACATCCACCTGTTCGGGATCAGCGATTTGCTCGCAACATATGCCACAGATTAGCAGCGCTTCGTCTGCGCTGCTACTGGATGTTAGCGGTACTTCATAAACTACCAAATTCTCGACAGCGCCGCATAGCTCGCAAGTGCAACCACTGCGTTGCTGTAAATCTGTTTCTATGCGCATCATGGAAGCACACCAAACGGAAAGGACGAGCAGCACTCAACCTCATAAGCAATAAAAAGCTACAACATCCGCGGGTCCAGCAGCCAACTCAACTCACACGGCCCCACTTCACCAAAATTCGGGATCGGAGCGACCGCCAAGCAAGCCATATTACAGGTGTTAAAGTTGGTCCGCGTGCGCCCGCTCTCGGCACTCAGAAGCAGCGAAGCTAAAATCGAAATATTGGGATTATGCCCAATCACGAGCACATCTCGCTCTAATTCTAATAATCCGTCAGCCACCGATGCTGGATTCATGTCAGGCTCCAGGTATGCCTCATCTCGGCGCTGCTCAACCGTATCTCCCCAAGCATTCAAGACTATTGCCGCGGTCTCCTGCGCCCGTCGATAAGGACTACACCATAAGACTGCAGGCTGAGCGGTCTCCTTCGAACGCAAAAACTGACCCAGCCGCTGGGCATCGTCTCGCCCTTGCGCACTGAGAATGCGTTGACTATCTGGGTAGCTCGACTCCGCTTGGGCATGGCGCAAAAGATAAATATTCATACAAACATCATTTATGACGCCTTTGTGCTGGCCTGCAAGAATCAGTCACAATCACGCTTAACTTATTTTTTCTGCTTCCAATTTTATCAAATCGCCTCTTTTGAGTGTCTTTTTCAATCTCGATATTAAAACGGCCCTAACCTCATTCAATTACAGTATAAAAAATCACTCGGCACTGACATCTGCGGCACAACCCGTTGTGTTGGACTGCAGGATTAATCGCTCAATAGTGCCGAACAAAAAGCGCCACCCGAACAATCGGACGACGCTTCTTAACAAACAACAAACAAAGTTACTACATACTAAGTCTATATGTAAGCTTAGACGTGCAAGAGAGCCCAGCGTTCAAAAAAAGTTTTGAGCGATTTCATTTTTTCGACAAAAAAGCCCCCGTCTTGCGACGAGGGCTTTGCATTTGAAGTTGTGGCAGTCTTACAACGCAGCGAGTGCTGCGTTGAAGGTCGCACTCGGGCGCATAGCTGCTTGAGCCTTAGCCAAGTCAGGGCGGAAGTAACCACCGATGTCCATCGCCACGCCTTGTGCGGCGTTTAATTCATCGACGATCTTCGCTTCGTTCGAAATCAGTGCATCAGCGAGTGGTGCGAAACGTGCTTTTAGATCGGCATCCTTATCTTGAGCAGCGAGTGCCTGCGCCCAGTAAAGTGCGAGGTAGAAGTGGCTGCCACGGTTGTCGAGTTCGTTGACCTTACGGGACGGTGACTTGTTCTCTTTGAGGAACTTGGTATTGGCCACGTCGAGTGTATCGGCGAGCGTTTGAGCCTTGTCGTTGTGAAACACAGTCGCGAGGTGCTCAAGAGATACGCCGAGCGCAAGAAACTCGCCAAGAGAATCCCACCGCAAGTGGTTTTCCTTTTCAAACTGCTGCACGTGCTTGGGAGCGGATCCACCAGCTCCTGTTTCGAACAGACCGCCGCCGTTCATTAATGGAACGATGGAAAGCATCTTGGCACTGGTGCCGAGCTCAAGGATCGGAAACAAATCGGTCAGGTAGTCGCGCAATACGTTACCAGTAACGGAAATCGTATCTTCGCCATCCTTCGCGCGTTGTAGTGTCAGCTCAGTGGCTGCCACGGGTGCGAGAATGCGAATATCGAGTCCTGCAGTATCGTGGTCCTGCAGGTAAACAGTCACCTTCTCAATCAGTTGCGCGTCATGCGCACGGTTAGCATCGAGCCAAAAGATCGCAGGTGTGCCAGTTGCGCGAGCGCGTGTGACAGCAAGTTTGACCCAATCGCGGATCGGTGCGTCCTTGACTTGGCAAGCACGCCAGATGTCACCCTGCTCCACAGTGTGCTCAAGCAACACCTTGCCTGCTGCATCTGAGATACGAACGGTGCCAGCTGCCGGGATTTCGAATGTCTTATCGTGCGAGCCATACTCCTCGGCCTTTTGAGCCATGAGTCCAACATTTGGCACGGTGCCCATTGTGGTTGGGTCGAACGCGCCGTTCTTCTTGCAGAACTCAACCGTGGCCGCGTAGACGCCGGCATAGCAGCGATCAGGGATGACGAAGTTGGTATCTTGCAATGATCCGGCGAGGTTCCACATCTGACCTGAGGTGCGAATCGCTGCTGGCATCGACGCGTCGATGATCACGTCACTCGGAACGTGAAGATTGGTGATGCCCTTGTCGGAATCGACCATCGCCATGTCAGGAGCCGAGGCGTACACCGCAGCGATATCCGCTTCGATTTCGGCCTTCTTGTCAGCCGGCAGTGATTCGATCTTCGCATACAAATCGCCGAAACCATTTTTCACATCCACACCGAGTTCGGCGATGAGAGCTGCATGTTTGTCGAATACATCCTGAAAGAACACAGTGACGGCGTGGCCGAAAATGATCGGGTCCGAGACTTTCATCATGGTCGCCTTCATGTGCAGCGAGAACAAGATGCCCGCAGCCTTCGAAGCAGCGATCTCGCCAGCGAGGAAGTCACGCAGTGCCTGAGCACTCATAAAAGTCGAATCGAGCACTTCACCTTCAAGGAGAGCGAGGCCGTCCTTGAGCACGGTTGCACTGCCATCCGCTGCGATCAATTCGATCTTGGCAGTGGTCGCAGCAGGAATGGTGATCGACTTTTCGTTATCGAAGAAATCGCCGGCAGTCATGCTCGCGACAGTGGACTTGGAATCCGCGCTCCATGCACCCATACGGTGTGGGTTATCCTTAGCGTATTGCTTCACGGCACCAGCGGCGCGGCGGTCGGAGTTCCCTTCACGCAGAACTGGATTCACCGCACTCCCCTTGATCTTGTCGTAGGTCGCTTTAACAGCCTTCTCTTCGTCGGTCGTTGCCACTTCTGGATATTCTGGAAGTGCGTAGCCTTTTGCCTGTAGCTCAGCAATCGCCGCATTCATTTGCGGCACCGAAGCTGAAATGTTTGGCAGCTTAATGATATTCGCATCGGACGCCTTCGCGAGGTCACCCAGTTCAGCCAAGGCATCGGTGACGCGTTGCTCTGCAGTCAATGCGTCTGGGAAGTTTGCGAGGATACGACCCGACAGAGAAATATCACGAGTTTCAACAGCCACACCAGCGGCACTGGTATAGGCTTCAATAATCGGCAGCAGCGAATGCGTGGCAAGAGCCGGCGCTTCGTCAGTGATGGTGTAAATGATTTTAGCTTTATCGCTCATAATGAGATGTTCTTCTAGTTTTTTGAAAAATTAACAGATGTGCCTCAAAGACAGGCAACAAAAAGGCGGACAGTCGCGTCCGCCTTTCGTTTAGCCCAGTTTCGCACAGAAACGGGCAAGACGCTCGAGCCCCTTATCAATGACATCGTCTGAAGTCGCATAACTGAGGCGTATGTAGCCGTCGGCTCCAAATGCACTACCAGGAACCACTGCCACCTTCTCCTCTTCGAGAATACGTGCCGCAAATTCGCTGTCAGTTAAACCGAGCTTCGAAATATTGGGGAAGAGATAGAACGCACCTTGAGCACGCGCGCACTCGACACCAGGAATCGCACGCAAACCTTCGAGAAGGCGTAAACGGCGTGCATCAAAGACTTCGAGCATGCCATTGACCGCTTGCATCGACTGGTCCCAGTTCTGCATCGCAGCCAATGCACCGTATTGTGCAAACGTGGTGGCATTCGAGCTGGTCTGGCTCTGCAGGTTCGCGACCGCCTTCGCAATGTGCAAGGGAGCCATCAATGTGCCGAGACGCCAGCCTGTCATTGAAAAAGTCTTACTAAAGCCAGCGACTGTGATCACTAGGTCCGCAGCTTCCTTAGAGAAGGATGCGGGGCTGACATGCTTTACACCATCATAGAGGAGGTACTCGTAGATCTCGTCGGACATGATGTAGATGCCCGCTTCAACCGCTACCTCTGTGAGCGCTTTAAGCTCTTCTGGTGAATAGATCGCACCAGTCGGGTTGGACGGGCTGTTAATGATCACCATACGAGTCTTCGGCGTAATGGCACCGCGCAATTGCTCTGGCGTGATCTTAAAACCACTATCAATACCAGCAAACACCGTCTTCGGCACACCACCAGCGAGCTTGACCATTTCAGGATAGCTCACCCAATACGGTGCAGGGATGATGACTTCGTCGCCAGGGCTCACCACAGCCAGAATCGCCAGGTAACAGGAATACTTACCGCCGGGGCTGACCACAATTTGAGCGGCAGTCACACCTTCGACACCGTTGTTATTACGATAATGCGCCGCCAATGCCTCGCGTAGCGCTGGAATGCCCGGTGCGGGTGCATATTTGGTCTTCCCTTCGCGAATCGCCTGAATACAGGCTTCTTTAATGAACTCCGGAGTATCGAAATCCGGTTCACCGGCACCAAAGCCGCAGACGTCTTCGCCAGCAGCTTTGAGCTCTTTTGCTTTAGAATCAACCGCCAGCGTTGGTGACGGAGCGATGTTGCTGGCCCAGGAGGATAGTTTTGCTTGGTTAGTCATGACAAAAAAAATGCGCTCTCGGCACGTTTGCACGGGTAGCAACGTATCGAGAGCGCAGAATCAAAACCTCTGCCTAAGCAAAAGCAAGCCTAGCCTAATATTCTAGGAAAAACGCGATTACTTCTTCTTCGCTTTTTTCTTGGCAGCTTTCTTCTTAGGAGCCGCTTTTTTCACAGCCTTTTTAGGCGCTGCTTTTTTAACAGCCTTTTTCTTCACAGCCTTTTTAGGCGCTGCTTTTTTAACTGCCTTTTTCTTCACAGCCTTTTTAGGTGCTGCTTTTTTAACAGCCTTTTTCTTCACAGCCTTTTTAGGTGCTGCTTTCTTAACAGCCTTTTTCTTCACAGCCTTTTTAGGTGCTGCTTTTTTAACAGCCTTTTTCTTCA
>JAFMHF010000074.1 GCA_017854655.1 Puniceicoccaceae bacterium
TAAGCGGCGGCATGGCAGCGACGATGAGTAAAATACAGTAGCCGACCTCGCTGCTCTTGCATCTTTCCTTACTGGGCGGTTCAAGGCGCTACTACAGTGCGATCCACCGAGATTTCGCTGACCACTTGCGTGCGAAATGGTGTGACTGGCAGTCCATTGCGGTCAAACAAATTGAACACTGGATTATCGGCCCACCCGAAGCGCACCGCGGTGGGCTCAGTAATTTCCGGGTGGATGACAAAGATGCGATCCTGACCGATAATCTGCGCAGAAGCCCAATGAAAAATACCGTCCGCACCGGCTAGGTCGAAGCCTTTGACTGCCGCCACATCAAAGGCATACAAACCTCCAGAACTGACGTGCTCAAACCTCACTTCTACCCCTGCGTCGCGCAGCGTTAACTCGGCAAAGCGCGGGCTCTCGCACGCCAGATCGTATTCATAGGTCTTGGCCAAGGCGTGCCGGACCAAGCGATCGGCCACCGTACGCTTGTTGCGCGGGTGGATGTCGCGCCCTTCACCACAATCAATAATCACTGCTTGCCCAGTGTTAGGCAGATCCAGAGTTTTCGTTTGCGCTTCGCGCAGCTCAGCCCACCAACTTTCTTGCTGGGCACCCTCAAGCTCGGCCGTAAAATCCGCAAGTTGCGACCAATAAAAAGGGAAATCACCCTGCTGCCATTGTTCGCGCCACGTAGAAATCATTAATGGGAAAAGATGCGCATATTGCTTTGCGCGGGATGCATTACTTTCCCCTTGGTACCAAATAACGCCGCGCATGCCATAGCCGATAATCGGATGAAGCACGCCATTATATAAATTGGCAGGACGGCCTTGGCCGTAACGTAAATCCGTCGGCCAACGTGGGGCTTCGCCCTCATGCTCACCCGCCTGCCATGCTTCCCATTGCGCCACACATGCTGCATGCTTGGCATCAGTATATGCGGCTGCTTGCGCATCCCAAACTTCTAGAAATTCTTTATAGCGTGGATAGGCATCCAGCACCTCACGCGGAATCCATGCCTCAACTGCGGAACCTCCCCATGCGTTGTCGATCAACCCGACAGTGACGCCCAAGGCTAGTTGTAATCGCTGCCCAAAGTGGTAACCCACCGCCGAAAAAGAGGCCGCGACCTTCGCATCACTCAACTGCCACTGCCCTTTAAAATCCTCCTGGGCTTGCTGCGTCCCCACTTCAGGAATGCTGATCATACGAAGCTGGCTTGATGTCGCCGTGAGCACTTCCAAATCAGCGCCATCAGACTGCGCAAGAGGCCATTGCATATTGGACTGTCCCGAGCACAGCCAAACTTCCCCAACCATGACGTCTGTAAAACGGATGGTTTGCTGACCAGATACCTCCAAAGTATAGGGACCGCCAGCGGGCATCGGCATTAAATTGAGTTTCCAGCGGCCATCTAGATCTGCAGCGGTCGTCATTTGCTGCCCGTCGATACGGACCGTAATCGCCTGCCCCGCAGTCGCGCGACCCCAAACTGGATTGATTTGCTCGCGCTGCAGTACCATATGATCACCGAAAATGGCAGGGAGCGATATTTCGGCGAGTGAGAGCGTCGCTGCGCCGAGGTACAAACAAAGACAAATAATAGGAGTCGTTAGATTCGAGTACATCCTGTGGTCTGTGTGAAAATAGGACTGGAGTTGAGAATTATCGAAAAAAATGAAGCGCGCATGATACTAAAAGATACAAGAATCTCGCATATTTACTGGAAAATTAACCGCTCAAAATAGCAGTTTTGGAGATATCTCGCCCGTGCATGCGCCACGCCTTCAGCAAAGTAACTAGTCTTGGTGACGAATTGCTATCGGGAATGCCTTCGCCTATCGATGTGGGTATAAATCCATAAATCACTTTCACAAACGACTCTGTAATTTTATGGTGCAATAATGACATCCATTCGAAAGAACTCTTTTTCGTTGGTGTGGATCGGAAACAAAGACCGCTCCAAAACATTTTCAAGGTCTGCCTGTATTGCATCATCAGTTATCGAAATGATTTCAGTTTCTCCAAGCTTCCAGCTTTGATCCGCCAATTCAGTGCTGCGCCAGACGCGCAGCGCGGAATAATTATTAGCGCTTTTACGGCGACTGTAACTCATTTCTAAATATTGATTGCCGTTGTTTTCGGAAATTTGTGCCGCCAGATTATTAGCGGAACCGCTATCTGAGGGATCAGATCCAAAGGCATATTCTAAACCATTTGAAAGTGAATCGTTATCGTCATCTCCACTTGATCCACTGGTAAGTGAATAGTCTTCCTTAAACTTATCATATCCTGTGCTGCTGTTGTTAATGCTTAAAGTGATATTGTCGATTTGCATCACGTTTAAGTTGGTGCCATCACTGTTCGGTCCCTCGGTATCAAAATTATTCGCAATTCCTTCAATTGGAATCCAGATGTAAATATCACTTGCGTTGGCAATGTCTGTATCAACATCTACAGTCCATGAAACGGAAACGACATCGCCAACTGATGCGTTCATTAATTCTGAAAATGTCCGTGAGACGTTGGTGGCGCCAGTCATGCGTAACTGAATGTTGACAGAATTATTGGTTGCTGGAATCGCCTGCACTAGCATGTCAAATGTAAGCACAATCTGGTCACCGACATCCAATGAAATTGCATAAGGATTATTTTGATTGGAGACCGCCCCGAATCCAAGGCCACCAGTTCCGGTCGTTACTTGAAGAACATTGCCAGTGCCAAAGGTAGCATTGGTAGTAATCTCGCCGATAGCATCGTTATTTAAACGTAATCCGGTATCGTAACTACCATCGGTGATTTGCCCTCCTACTCCAGTGGTGTCACCAAATGCGATACTAGAGAAATCTTCATTGAGTAAGACAGTAGGACTACTGAGTGTTACTCCATACTCGGGTGCAGTTCGAGCGCTGGCCACGCGTATCGCCCAGTAGCGATCATACATCGAAGTCACACGGCTCGCATAGGCGGGGTCATTAATTAAATTAGACGATTCAGTCTCTGTGGGATTGTCATCTAAATTGAAAAGGGCCACTGCGGTTGTGTCTGCTTGAACGAGAGCATTGTGACCAACGCTCGATTCAATAATCAATTTCCAGGGGCCATCACGGAACATAATTTCAGGGACGCTGCCTCCCTGCTGCATCATCTCCGTCCGCGGTTCATGGTCGGTATCACCCAAGAATATAGGAAACAAACTATGAGAATCTTTAGCTTGGTCCGCAGGAAAACTTGAACCCATCACTTCCGCTATAGTGGCCAAGATATCACTGCCGTTCACCATGGCATCGATCGTTGTATTTGCAGGGATGACTGAGGGCCAAACCGCGATAAAGGGAACGCGATGCCCACCTTCGAAACGCGAATTTTTGGTACCCCGAAAACCACCACTCGATCGGTGTCCTAGAGGTTCTGCATCCGGATCATTAAGTCCGCCATTATCCGAGGTAAAAATGATTAAAGTGTTTTCGTAAACTCCAGCAGCTTTTAAGGCATCGACGATTTTTTTCACCTCTAAATCTAATACGCGATTCATGTCCAGATGATCTGAAGGTGTCGTGCCTGCGATCGGGTCCCCGTCAATCGCAGTTGGAGGCGTGTGCGGAAGGTGCACGGCTGGACTGCAATAATAGAGCATAAACGGCGCTTCACCAGCCGCACTACTTGTGATGAAGTCTACTGCTTTATCGGCAAGTAACATATTTAGTTCGCGCGAGTTCCAATTGGAGTCGCCGATGCCAGGCCCCTTATCTGCAATAAAATCTGGATTGTCGTAATAAATTAACGTGGATCCCGTATCCCAAGGGTACCAAACGCCATTTTCATGTGCCAAATAGGTGGGACCCTGTACGCCACAGGCGACTGTGAAATCGTAATTGAAGCCCAGATCTTGTGGTCCTTTGCCGACCCAGACGGACATGTCAACCTGCTGGGGTGTCGACGCATCATCTATCTGACGTGATATAATCGTAGTTCCCGTCTTGTAAAAATCGCCGCCCATGTGCCACTTCCCTACAAAGCCGGTGGTGTAGCCAGCCGCCTGTGCCACCGTACCCAGCGTTGTATCAGATTCTGAAAGCGCACTCAAGTCGAAGGCTCCCCATACCCCACCTGGTTTGTAGGAGCGGAAGTTATAGTTGCCTGTCATCACAGAGTAACGACTCGGCGCACAAAGAGCAGCGGGTGAATGAGCATCGGTAAACCACATACCCTCGTTCCAGAGCGCATCAATCGCCGGAGTCGGAGCCAAAGGGGCATTCTCGGTCCGTTCTAAATGGTGGCGGCCGACATCTCCAAGGCCCATGTCATCGGCTAGAATCACCACCACGTTCGGTTTTTCCATCCCAATCAAAGGGCAGGCGAAACAAAGCAAGCAACTGAGGCTAATTCTTAAATATGGCAGCGGCGGTAGTGGTATCGTCATATATATAATAAATAGTATCGACTTTTCACGTGTAAAGCTTTTTCACACTCAAAACATATTGAACGATCATTTTAGGCTGCCAATAAACCCTTCGAGTTCTTTTCAACGCTCGTCACTTTCAGCTCACCTATACTTACCTCATGCAGACTCATCAAAAAATTGAAGCACATAAAGCGAGTGCCTCGGCTTACGCCAAACTGTTGTTATGCGTGAGCCTGACGCTAACAATACCCGCTTTTGCCGACACCAAATTACTCAACGAGACGACCGACGGTAGTGATTTTAAGCGGCAAGCAGTTAATTATTCGCCCGAGCTCATTCAATCCATCGAGCAGCTGTATCATGATAAAATCGGCATGTTCATCCACTGGGGACCCTATGCTCAAATCGGTGGTGTTTGGGAGGAAACCAAGGGTGCAGAATGGATCATGCGAAATGCAAAAATCCCAGTCGCCGAGTATGAAGCGGCGGCGGCGAAGCCGTTTAATCCGAAAGCATTCAACGCGGAAGAATGGATCACCCTTTGTAAGGATGCTGGGATGGGGTTTATCGTGATCACATCCAAACATCATGACGGTTTTGCAATGTTTGACTCCAAGCACCCTTATAACATTACAGATTTTGGAGAATTCGGACGCGATCCGCTCGCTGAGTTACATACTGAATGCCAACAACACGGCATCCGCTTTGGCGTCTATTACTCTCAGTCACAGGACTGGCATGAGGAAGGAGGCGGTGGTAATGGCTGGCAAGGATGGCCTAAGTTAAATCAGGAGCGTTTTGAAAACTATTACCACGAAAAGGCCTTGCTACAGGTCGAGGAACTAGTGACCCGCTTTGATCCGCTCTACATGATCTGGTTCGACACCCCAGGGCAGTTTATGTCGCCAGAAATCATTGAAACAACGATGGCGCTAGTCAACGCTCACCAACCACACGTTTTGATGAATTCCCGTATTGGTGGCGGGTATGGACATTTTCAATCCGCCGCAGATCACGGCCTCATGCCCTACGTTAATACCAGTGGATGGAGAGACGGGGTTAAAGTACCGTGGCAGACTCATTCCACTGTAGCGGGTTCATGGGGCTATACGTCCCACAAAATGGACTTGCACGACAATCCAAACCGATCCGCGAACAACTATATTTATGAATTGGTCGATATCGTCAGCAAAGGTGGTGTGCTTCTACTAAACGTCGCGCCCAATGAACTCGGCGAGATTCCGATTGGTCAGGCAAATGTACTGCGCCGACTGGGGCAATGGTTGAAAGTAAATGGTGAGGCCGTCTATGGGGCAGACCCTAGCCCCCTGCGTAACCCCGATCTGCCAATCACCCGTCAACCTGGAAAGCTCTTTTTCCATGTTAAAGAACAGGTCGAATTAAGCATTTTAATTAAAGGGATCTCCACGTTAATTAAGCAGTGCTACTTGCTGAATGACCCGAAAAAAGCTTCACTGCCGTTGAAGCACCATGGCGACGAAATTAGGATCTCGCTGCCGAAAAACGCATTTGATGGGGCTCAAGGCCTTGCGGTGATCGTCGCTGAGTACGAAGGCAATCTAACAATTACCGATGAGACACTGACTCCAAATATTGATGGTCAGATCAAACTGCCGGTATCCAAAAGTCGATTCAACAAGATGAATATGAGCTACGATTCTAAATTCGGATCTACGCACAAGATAGCGATGCCTTGGGACCAGGGCGGTAACACCATTATTTGGGATATACGCATCAACCAAGCTGGTGAATATAAAGTTCTCAGCCATCAGGCCTTCGCGCCAGGACTTGAAGGTGCCCGCTATAAAATTCGAGTCGACCACCAGCAACTGGAAGCCGACCCAGTCGTTACTCAACATGGGCGAGACTTCACTTATGTAGACATTGGCATGGTCCGGTTTGACCAGCCAGGAGACTATGAGCTACAACTGATGATGCTCGATGGTGCCCGTGCAGTCAAAGGCGCCAGCAAAGACAGCAGCGGCTACCACCGTGAGTTCAGCTTACAATCAGTCGAGCTTCATCTCGATAAATAGAACCCTACCAATGCTTAAACAGATATGGCTCAGGGTTGAACTCTTCACCAAATTCAACCTTAACTACGTCTGTGACATTCACAGACTTTAGCGAATCAGGAATTGCGAAGCTGAGAGTCGCGCTACTGTAGATATAATCAATCGAATCGCCAGTGCGCATCAGGGTAACGCTCAGCGGTTTCACAGGACAATCCTTCAGCACCACAGGGTCGCGCTCGGTAGCATGGTTCTGCTTCGCGTGAAAATACCAAGTCCGGTCCTTAACAGTGATCGGAACATTACACTTTTCTGGCCACGGACCACCGCCATTGATGCCGAAAACAGAGGCTTCGTTGGTGGACATCCATTCTGCCATCTCATCGAAGAGACGCCATACTTCATTAGGGAAAGTGCCGTCGGGGCGCGGACCGATATTAACGAGCAAATTGCCTCCAAGGCAGCGGACTTCTGCAAGTGCCCGTAAGACCGCATCCGTCTGATTGATCTTTTCGCCCTTCGCTTTGTCATAATGCCAAGAGCCACCCTGAATAATAGTACACAGTTCCCACCACCAACCATTCTCCAGAACCGGTTTACGAATAAAACGAGGATGCGCCATTTGAAAGCCTTCAGGGGTCGCGTGGTCGCCGCTCTCCCCATCACGGTTATTAATCACGATCGGCGGATGCAGTTCCCGGATGTATTCAATACTCGCACCGTGACCACCATCGCCCCACCAGATGTCGGGTTTGAATCGGGTGATGAGTTCTTCGACTTGGCGCCGATTGAATTCGTTAATCGCGGTTGGGCGATCGGCGGGCGGCGCAGGCAGGGCATCCACTATTTCACCTTTATAATTCATCTTTTTTTCACCGCCGAGCGCGAAATTCATGTGACCCCGGTCAAAATACCAGTCCATTCCAGAATAGTAGAATCCAACTTTCACATCATTCTTACGGCATGCCTCCACGAAGGGGGTAACGAGGCATCGTCCATTCATATACTGGCGCACCCCAATCAGTGCGGTATCGGAATCCCATAGGGCGTATCCGTCGTGATGCTTGGTGGTGAGCACGGAATAACGGAAACCGGCACGACGCGCCCCCGCCATCCATCTATCGGGATCGTAGTTCCTCGGATTAAAAGTCTTAGCTGCCTCCCAAATTTCGGACTGCGGATGAAAACGATCGGCACGTTTCTTGTGCCAGCGCCCCGACCATGCTTCCCCTGATGGCTCAAACTCGCTCACAATGCCCCAGTGCATAAATAACCCTAACCCAGCATGAGGCCACCATTGCGCACCAGAATGAGCGGTACGTTCTCGATGTACCTGCATCTTACGATTCTTAGACTTATCCCAATGCGGCCAAGTGTAGTAGCGCTTGCCGTTCTTAATTTCGACGCTTGGCACATAAATCTGCCCAGTTGCGCTATCAGTGTACGCCGCCGCACTGCCATCAGCATCCTGTTGTTGGTTTGAAATTGCACATTCTCCTATGGTAGGCAGTAAAAAGACAATCTGACTGATGAGGATAGTTTTTATTAAGGACATTGAACTAGGGGTTAATTTACATAAATCCAGCCAAGTAGCTATATACGTGTAAAGCCTATAGTTATTTTCAGACTCAAGTCACCATGAGCAAGCGCATATGATCTCATAAATTAATAATTCCACAGCGCGAATGCGCGCGCTTGCGAAGCAAGCAAGGGATCAGCAACCACAACAAAGCCCGCTGTGGCGGGCTTTAACTATGCCTTGGTTTCACACTGGGCAGTCGTTCAACAATTCAGCAACAAGCGAATGGCTGGCAACGATTTCAATGCGCTAAAATTTCCCATTGAGAATCGAATAATACGTACAAATTGAATGCCGTAGCATTAGAACCGGCCACCGGAGGCCCAATTCATTGCACTTTTGCGCTGCTCCATGCGGTAATAGCGAACCTTGGCTGAAGTGAATGGTTTGGAGAGCGTCGCCATCCACTCCTCCCACTTCTGATCGCCCACAATCGCGATCCGAGTAAAATCACCGTGATGCTTGAGTTCAAACTTGGTATCCGCCCAAAGCCCTCCGTCAGCCCAGCCGTGGAAATCCTTCATCTCTACGAAGAGCGAAATTTTGTGATACTCCTCGATCTGCGACTTCAATAAAGGCGTGATAATTTCAAAATCCAACTCCGTCAGTTTGTCGATGCATTCAATCGCGACGAAGTCACCTTGAGTCTCCGCTAATATATGATTCATGATCTGAGTATAGCCATCGCATCGGACCTAGCAATCATCAGAGTCAAAAAATGACGCTGTTAAAAGAAGGCAATACAAAAGCAGCAGCATGCAGGGAGTGATAACCAACAGAGCCACTTTTCTCATATCATCCTTTTAAGTATAATTTAATTTAAGCGCAGACGGCTGAATTTTAGCATTGCCGCAAGCGTGCGAGATGAAGTGTTGTCTGCATATGCTTGCATATCAAATCTTTCAAACCATGCCGACTGCACTGGCAGCAACACTGTTTACTTATCTCCGCAAAGAAGAGCGCGAGTCCTACAAGGGTGTAGTCCAGCAACTCGCTGAGCAGCAAAAAATGCGCCCAGTATTCATTACCAAGCAATCGCCAGACAAACAGGTTACGTTGTTGACAGCTGCCTGCAGTCGTAAGCCAGCCGAGCAGATTGCTATGCAAGTGCTAGAAGTCTGGCTGATGCGTGGTCGCCAAGAAATGTTAATCGACTTTCTAGATCGGATGCACATCAAGCATGACGGCACAGGCATGGTCGAAAAGTTTCCAGAGGTCATGGATCCGGCGTTGCTCAGTAAGGCACTTACAGCAATGCGCGATACCTATCCAGCGGGCGAAATTGCCTTGTATCTCTACGTGCTTCAGGAGCAACAAGAAGGTGGCTGGCCGGAACTAAGCGCCTTGCTCGAGACCGAGCCATGGCTAGGCGCCCAATAGTTGAATCCCAGTGCACTCTCATGAGTATACATAATCAGCCGATGAAAGGCACACGACAGAACGCAGCTAGCAAAATTCTCAAGCCATTCGCTTTGGCCGGCATAGTGCTACTTGTCTGGCTGCTGACAGATCGAGCATTTCTGCACCACATCACCAGCTTGAGTGAGGTGATGGAGACCCACATTGGCCGATCCGCTGAGTCGCTGCCAGACTATCCCTGCACCGTCGGCGCACACCGCGGCGCATCCATCGATCACTTAGAAAACAGCTACTCAGCTTTGCTCGCGGCCGACCAAGACCCAAAATATGGGTTCATCGAGTTCGATGTCCAATACACCAAAGACGGCCAGATTGTGGTCTTTCATGACAAGCGACTTCTGCGCCTATTCGGCAAACTCGCCACCATCAACAACTCGACCTATGCCGACCTGATGAAGGCTACCGACGGGCAGATCGTGCGCTACCTAGATGTCATAGACGCCGTCAATAAAAAGCTAAATATTGAGATCAAGTCACAGGGTGATGATGAAGAAGACTGCCGCCTAGCGGATGTCATTATTAAAGACATTCAAGCCCGCGGTCGTGAGAAAGATATCATGATTAGTTCGATCTCCAGCGATGTGATCCGCTACATTCATGAAACGCACCCCTCGATCCCGACAGGTCAAATCTATTGGATCACTTCATCCACCTACCTTCACTTCGATCTACTAACCAAACGCTTGTATCAAGAATTTAACGAATCGAACGCGGACTACCTAATGCTACACGTCGCAAATCTCCGCAATATCGAGGGATTATTGGCACTTAAACCAGAGGGGAAAACCATCATCTTCTGGGATTTCGAAGACCACATGTATCTGGTCCGCGAAGACTACCACGATCGACTGTGGGGCACCTCAGTGATCGGCGATCTCTGGCAAAAAATTGTCTATCGGTTTATCTGATGTAACAGCCGCTTAAGATATGGATGCCGTGACCTTCCTGAAAGAGCTGAGCTAGCGGCCAGTTGCTGGATTTATTTCAACTGCAATAACAAGGTCGTTGTAGTCTTTGTCACCCCCGCCTGGCTGGTCTTCAAAGCCGATGATCAGAGTATTGTTATCATAAACCGCCAGCAGCTTTGCGTGATTTATTTGATCGGGGTTACTTTCTGGATCGACCCAAAACACCAAGCCATCTTCGTTTTGCGCACCGTCTCGAATCAAGAATAGGTCGACTAAACTACCCTTTTTAAGCTGTCCTAAATCAACGTAGTCTCCGGGGATTAAGGGAATATTTTCGTTGGTCTCGGTGCTTCGAGTCTCTGCATCTGTGAAGTAGGAATACGCAGAAGACGCATTTGGAAAAATGAGGCTTTGATCCCCGTTATTTTCGATTCCTAGAGTGTTTTGAAAGATAGTGCCTTCCTTTAAAAAATAAACTCTGACATCGGAGTCTTCAGTTAAGAGTAGTTCGTCGAGTGCCAGATTCTCGGTGTTTTCATCAATATTGTCTCTTTCACTGTAAACGCCGTCCAAATAGTCCATCACTTCTGTCAGACCGTTTTCCAAAAAATCAGCATAGCGGGGATCTTCGGGGTCCGCTTGTACTTCCGAAATAATCTCCAAGCCCTTCGGCC
>JAFMHF010000075.1 GCA_017854655.1 Puniceicoccaceae bacterium
TAGCGCTGATGCACTTGAAGAGGTCAGAGGCTTCAATGTTCGTGAAAGTAATATTCTAATTTCAAGATATACCGTTCATGGTATAATTTATTGGCAATGAATCACGGGTTGGTGCATCGTTGATCTCCTATTGGAAGAACGTTACGTACACGTAGCCAGCGGTCATGGCCGCGAAGAAGAGCAACCCAGCCCAACTAAGGCATTTAAGAAAACGACTAGGCCGAGCTGCTTCTGGCACGTTGGGTCCGTTCATGACCTTGTAGTTGATATAGGCAATCACTGGAGACGTGAGAAAGGAAACAACTGCGGCAAAAGTTAGCAGCTGCAGTAGATTTGTAACAAAAAAGAGTACGACGACGGCGGCGATTATTACCGAGATCACGATCCACATTTGGTGAATTTGGACGAAACGCTTGCTCGGCAGTTTACCGATCAGGGCGCAACAGGCGGCAAGGGATCGAGGGTAACCGTCGATGCAGGTCAGTGTGGTGCTGAACATGGTGAAGAAGGCGGCAGTCAGTATCAGGTAGCGTGACCAATCACCAATGGTCGCGGTATAGAGGTTGACCAGTTGCTGCGAGAACGCACTGCCGCTGGCGGAGAAGCGCTCGCCAGTACCATACATGACTAGCGCTCCAAGCGCAACAAACAGCACGGCTAAGACGACGGCGGCGATGTAGCCGATATAAAAATCGATCGTAGATTCTTTAATGGTGGCGAAGTGACCGGTCTGCTCTTCGCGGCTAAACATCCACAGTGAAGACCACGCGGAAAGGTCGATCGGTGCCGGCATCCAGCCGAGCAGGCTGACCAGGAATGCGAAGGAAACCCATGTGTACGGGCTTGGAGCAATAAAATCGGCGGCTATTTCAGGACGATTTGGAATCGCCAAAGCGACTGCCACTAAGGTGCCAACGGCGAGCAGGGAAATAATAACTTTAGCCATTCCATCCAGCAGTTTGTAATGGCCGAGTAGTAGCAGGGCGGCGCAAATCAGCATCACTCCGATAGTGAGATGGGGCACGGCAAGGCTGGTAATCCCGTAGCCAGAGACGAGCGCGCCAGTCAGCATACCAACCCCGGCGATGTTGATGGTGCCGGTTAAAATATTGATGCAAAGAAAAATCCAGACGTAGCCGACACCTTGTCGATGGTAGCCTGCGAGGAGGCTTTCGCCGGTGGCGGCGGTGTAGCGCTGGCCGTAGAGAAAAAAGGGAAATTTGAGCAGGTTTACTAGCAGGACGAGCCAAAGCAGTGCCCAGCCGAAATCTGCGCCTGCTCGAGTCGACCAGACAAGGTGTGAGCCGCCGACTGCTGCGCAGGCGATGAGTATGCCCGGGCCGAGGGCTTTCCAAAGGTTTGATCGGGAAGAGGGAGTGGTTTTCGATGTCATATTAAAGCAGTTCCGCAATGGAGCCGAAGTCGGGATCGTAGAGGCGCTTGTAGGTGCGCACGGCGAGGCTGTCGGTGAGCCCCGCGGTAAAATCACAGAGGCGGCGATGGCGGCCCGTGGTGGTAGTCTCTTGTTTGATCAATTCCTGCACTTGCACGGGGAGGATGCGTAGGCCGCTGCCGTCGGCATTGGCGCAGTTTTGACACAGTGCGCTGAAGAGTTTTTCCAAAATGTGGCCGCCTTTGAATTCGATCTGTTGAAGTTGCGGCGAGCGGAATATGAGGTCGAGGGCGATGCGCTTGTAAAGTGCGCTCTCGGCTTTGACGTCGGCGGCGATGGTCAGGTCAAAGGCATGGCGGTTAGTGCGGTCGCTGAGGAAGCCGCTGCGTGGCGTGAGGGTGCAGCCGTGCACGAAGCGACCGATGCGTGCGCCGAAGTGCGACTCGTAGCGGTCTTCACGGATGACTTGGCAGAGCTTGTCGATCCATGCGGTTTGTGTGGCGTCGAGGTCTTGGCCTGCGGCCCATTCGGTAATGCTACCAACGTTGATGTAGCGCGCGTGAATGCCGTCGACGATGTCGTTCAGCGAGTAGGCGGTATCATCGGCCCAGTCCATAATTTGGCATTCAATACTTTTAAAAGAGTTGAGCGCTTGCGGAGTGCTTAGTTCGTCTGGGAGTTGCTCGCTGTCAAAGATGCTGCTGCGCCAATGGGCTTGCTCGTCGTAGATGAAGTGGTTGTCAGGATAGTCGGGCGAGCCGTCAGCTTGGGTGCCGATGCATTCGCGGTGCAGCGCCTTATACTTCATGACGCCATCAAGGAAGGCGCGTGTGGGGGCGATCCCTTTGGTCGCGCCGGGGCGTTCGTAGATCAGCTCGGTCAGGATGCGCAGGGTTTGGCCGTTGCCTTCGAAACCGCCGTGCGGCGCCATCAGCTCGTTGAGTTTGCGCTCGCCGATGTGGCCGAAGGGCGGGTGGCCCATGTCGTGGGCGAGGCCGACGGCTTCGGTCAGGTCGGCGTCGATGTAAAAGCGGTCGTTGAGGAGGTCGGAGCTGGCGCGCAGATACTCGCAGATGGAACGGCCGATCTTGGCCACTTCGATCGAATGCGTCAGTCGCGTGCGGTAGAAATCGTATTCGCCGGATTGGAACACCTGCGTCTTCGACTGCAGACGTCGGAAGGGGTAGGAGAAGATGATGCGGTCGCGCTCAATTTGAAAGGCGTTACGATAGTCGCTCTTAGCGACGGGGGTATCGGGAAAGCGTTCGAGGTCGAAGTCGTTATAGAAAGTGTTCTTCATGCGATTCTGGCTTGTTTGCCGAGCTTAGTGAGCTTACAACTGTGCCTTACCTCAATCATGAAATATCCTAAGTCTTCTTTTGTCCTCGGCCTATTGTGCGCCGTGGCGGTGTTATCTGCTCTCAGTTCTACGGCTGAGGCTCGAATCGGAGAGCGTAAAGAATCGATTGAGCGACGTCTGTTTGCTTCGGGCGGTATCATGTATCGCGACGATGCCGTGGAAGCGAGTCGCCGCAAGGGGATGCCGTATCTCAAATATATCGAGCTGATTGATGCTTCGGTCGATATTCGCGTGTATTATAAAACCGCGGATGGCCGTCGTCCTTCGTCGAAAGAACTGGAGGAAAAACGTGTACTGCCTGGCTGGGATATGCACGTGCTATACGTCAATGGTAAGTCTGCAGTCGAAGTGTATAAGCGTAGTCAGGGGATGACAGAATATGAATTTAATCAGCTTCTAGGGATTCAGTCGAACGGCTCCTACTGGAAAAAGAAGGACGGGAACGCGAAAACTGCAGACGGCAAGCCCATAGAGAACCCGTCCGCCTTCGGCTACGAAATGCAAACGGATAATGGAATGGTACGAGCCAAGAAAATGGGGGATGGATTGATGTTTTTTGATCCCAAGCTCGATGTGATGCTGGCAGAGATGAATGACTCTGATCAGATGGAGAAGGCGCCGGTCAGTGTAAACGGGTTCTAGGCTCTAAATTTCTCATTTGCGGGTTGAAAAATTTCGTAAGCATGGTCTTTTATGCGGCTACCCCTAGAATGCAGAGATCGCTGTGCGTGCGATGTCTGAGTTTTAGCTTTTTTAATTTCTCTATAAGATTATGGCAAAGGATTGGCTCGAAGGTATCGAAGAAGAATATGACGTGGTCGTCATCGGCTCCGGCTTAGGCGGATTAACCGGCGCGAACTACCTCGCGAAGAACGGCCACAAGGTGCTGCTGCTCGAACACCATTATCAATTTGGTGGGCTCGCCACATGGTTTAAGCGCCCTGGTGGGCACATTTTTGACATTTCCTTGCACGGCTTTCCCTACGGCATGGTCAAGTCCTGCCGTAAGTATTGGACCAAGGAAATCGCTGATTCGATCCACCAGCTCAATGACGTACGCTTCATCAATCCACAGATGAATGTGTGGACGACGTTCGAACGTGATGATTTTACCAATATTTTGGTCAACGACTTCAAGGTCGATCGTGCCAAAGTTGAAGGCTTTTACGATCACTTGCGGGCGATGAACTTCTATGATGACAACACGCAGACCACGGGTGAGATGTTTGAAGCGTTCTTTCCCGGGCGCACGGATGTGCATCGTCTATTGATGGAGCCGATCTCCTACGCCAACGGTTCGCATATCGATGATCCTGCGATCACCTATGGCATCGTGTTCTCTAACTTTATGAGCAAGGGCGTATTCACCTTCCAAGGCGGCACCGATACCTTGATCAAGAAGATGGTCGCCGAGCTCAAGCACAACGGCTGTGAAGTGCGTAAGTGTGCGCTGGTTGAAGGCATCGATGTCGAAGACGGCAAAGTCGTCGGCGTTCGTGTGCGCAGCCAGAACAGCGGCGGCGAAGAATTTCCGATTCGCACGGTTCGTTGCAAGGCAGTGCTCTCGAATGCCAATGTGCGCAACACCATCGAGTATTTGGTGGGTGAGGATAAATTTGCTGAGGATTTCGTCGCAGAAGCCAAGGCGGTACGTAACAACACCAGCTCTTGCCAAGTCTATATGGGCATCAAGAAGGGCGAAACCATTCCGAACATCGGTGACTTGGTGTTCACTTCTAGGGCGCCTGAGTATACGATCGATGAGCTGACTTCGATTAATACCTCCAGCCATACGTTCTCGGTGTATTATCCAGAAACACGTCCGCATCTCAAGGACCAGCGCTACACGGTGGTTGCTTCGCTGAATGCGAAGTGGGATGAGTGGGCCAACCTCAGTGATGAGCAATACGAAGCCGAGAAAGCCCGTATGTGTGAAGAGTGCGTGAGTAGCTTGGAGACATTTATCCCCGGCGTGCGCGATAAAATTGACCACATCGAGGCCGCGACGCCGCGCACCGTGAACCACTACACCAAGTCGATGCAGGGCACTTCCTTTGGCACCAAGTTTGAAGGGCTCAAGGTCTCGATGGAATTATCGGATCAAATCGAGGGGCTGTACCACGCCGGTTCCGTTGGTATTATCATGTCAGGTTGGTTGGGCACCATGAATTACGGGGTGATCACCGCCAATAAGATCGATAAAAAATTGTTCGAGTTGGCGAAGGGGGCAGTTTCTTGAATCAGTGCTGCACGCCGCCAGTTAGGGATGTGCGTCGAATTGTTGAAATTGTCGGTTGAGTATAGGCTGACAGTTTTTAAGTTGATTACCGATGGAGACTTTAATTGCTTGTGCCGCGTTGCTCTTGTTTGGTTATGGCTTGGTTTCTGCACGTTTGGATCGAACGCCGATCACCGCCGCCATGATCTTTGTGGCTGTCGGTTTGATCCTTGGCCCTGTCGGATTTGATCTGTTCGTGGTCGAGATGAATTCCGAGGTGGTGAAGTTCATTGCCACGATTACGTTGATGCTGATTTTGTTTACCGATGCATCGTTGATTGATCTGAAGCGTTTGCGCCAAGAATATTGGATTCCGCTGCGGTTGCTGGCGATTGGTTTGCCGTTAACGATGGCGCTGGGATATTTTATCGCAGTGGCATTTTTCCCCGGGGTGAGTTTGTGGATGCTCGCGGCAATGGCCTTTATTTTGTCGCCGACGGATGCGGCGCTCGGGCAGGCGGTGGTGACCAGTGACCAGGTGCCGGTCAAGGTGCGCGACTCGATTGGGATTGAGAGTGGCTTAAATGATGGGATTGCACTGCCCGCAATTATGGCGTGTATGGCAGCGCTCACTGCGCAGGCTGGCACCACGATGGATTTAGGCTATTGGCTGACCTTTGGCGCAAAGCAAATCGCCTTTGGTCCGGTTGTTGGTGCTGCTGTTGGTTGGGGCGGCGGCGTGTTGATTGATCACGCAGTGAAGCGGGATTGGATGGAGCCTGTCTTTCAGCGTTTGGCATCGATTGCCTTGGCGATTGTTTCGTATGCGCTCGCTGAGCAGTTGGGCGGGAATGGATTTATTGCGGCATTCTTTGGTGGATTGTTACTAGGGACTCGCACGCCGATCGTGCGTGAGCGGCTGCAGGAGTTTGGTGAGGCCGAGGGGCAGCAGCTTTGCTTGTTGGTGTTCTTTATCTTTGGAATGGTGCTGGTGCCCGCCGTTCGGGAGTATTGGGATTGGACCATTCTTTGTTATGCACTGCTGAGTCTGACGGTGATTCGAATGCTACCAGTGGCGCTCAGTTTAGTGGGCGGGCAATTGGGCGGTGTCACTGTTGGCTTCATTGCTTGGTTTGGCCCGCGAGGAATCGCTTCGATTCTTTATCTGCTCATCTTCGTTTCTGAAGTTGGGGCTAAAGGGCATGAGCGACTGCTGTCGGTGATCGTCTTAACGGTACTGCTCAGTGTCTTTATTCATGGCCTATCGGCCGTACCGCTCTCGAAGCGGTATGGGGGGTATTGCAAGCGTGCGTAAATGAGATGATCTATGATCACGCATTGTAGTTGAAAATCGCTATCAGTGGTTGCGCAACACCGTTTCGCTGCGGATCCATGTTGGGCGAGCCTCAGAGCACGAAAAAGCCACGGCTCCTTGCGGAGACCGTGGCTTTGAAAATTAAATCGCGTAACCTCAGTTTACCAAGTGTATGCGAGTGTCAGGCCAAATATGGTGACGTCTGTGTCGTAGTCGAAGTCGACATTTGTGCCTAGGGCGCTGTCGCTGCCATCAAGCTCGTCGCTTTCGTATGCGACATATGCACCAGCTACCCAGTATTCAGCAAACTTCCAAGAAGCGCCTGTCTTGAAGCCGAAGCAGCCTTCGGAGTCGCCCGCAGAATAGTTCGCTGAGTTATTCCAAGTCCACTCGTCGTTGGTTTTGTAGTCAAACTTGAGGCCGAAGACAGCATCGGTCCAGTCGTCTTCTAGATTAACTTTATCGGTGCTGGATTTGGCCTCCCAATCGTGATTGGTGTAGCTGATGCCGAGGTAAGGAGTGAGGGTGATGGCATCTTTTTTGTAGGCGATATAGCCGACGGTGAACTCTGCAAAGGTGCGTTCGAATGTGTTCTTGCTGCTAGCTTGGCCTGAAATGCTGTCTTTCGATTCGTATTCGACGCTGCTGCCGTTGATTTCAAATCTGTGCTGGGAAAATTGTCATGGGGAGCGAGGCGTTCGAGGGAGGCTGTTTTTAGCGTGCATTTCTTGGGTTTAGTCATTCACTCGCTGGCATGGACGAAATTCTCCGCACTATTCCACACCGCCCGCCGTTTCTATTCATCGACGAGATCGTCGAACTACGAGAGGATGGCGCTACCTGTAAGCGTACCATCCGCATGGAAGAGCCTCAGTTTGAGGGGCACTATCCAGGTAATCCGATTATGCCAGGCGTGTTGCTTTGCGAAGCCTGTTTTCAAACGGGCGCCGTCTATCTCGCCAAACAAATCGAAAAGGAAGGGCGCTCGCTGGCTGATGTCACGCCGGTGTTGTCGCGTATTAGCGATGCCCGCTTCAAACAAATGGTCAAGCCGGGCGACGAAGTGATCATCGAGGTGACGATGAAAGAGCAGGTCAGTAAATTCTTCTTCATGAAGGGCAAGGTCCTGAAAAATGGTAAACCAGCGCTGACAATTGAGTTCGCTTTGGCGATGCTCGAACCGGAGGCTGGCAAGTGAGCTTTTTAGCACTCGAAGGCAAGCGCTTCCTCGTGATGGGGGTGGCGAACCGCAAAAGCGTGGCATGGGCGATCACCAAGTCGCTCGAAGCCGAAGGCGCTGAAGTCATTCATAGTGTGCGCTCCGTGGCGCGGCTAGAGAGCTTGCAAAAGCTTCTGGGCGACCGAAAGGCCTACATTTGTGATGTTGAATTTCCAGAACAGATCACGGCATTGGCCGCGCAGGTAAGTGCTGACTACGGTCTACTCGATGGCATCGTGCACTCGATCGCGTTCGCGAACTACTCGGAGGGCTTCAAGCCGTTTCACGAAACGCTGCGTAAGGACTTTTTACAGGCGACTGCGATCTCGGCATTTTCACTGGTTGAGGTGGCGGGTGCGTTTAAGTCGCATTTGAATCACGAGGCGTCAGTCGTTTCGATTGGCATCTCATCGACTGATGTGACGGCAGAGAACTACGGCTATATGGCACCGATTAAGGCGGCCCTAGAGACATCGTCGTATAATTTGGCCAAATCCTTTGGTGCGGATACCCGCGTGCGTTTTAACACGGTCAACGCCGGGCCTCTTAAAACCAGTGCTTCGGCGGGGATCCCCGGCTATTTGGAGAGCTACCTGTATGCTGAGAAGCTGACTTTCCGTAAGCAGAACCTCACTACGCAGGAGGTGGCGAATACAGCAGTCTTCTTGTTGAGCCCAGCTTCGAGCGGCATCAACGGCCAAGGACTCGTGGTCAATGCGGGCATGGATCGCAACTATTTCGATAAAGAAGTGGTCAGTCTAGCGATGCGTCCCGAGCAGAAAAAGTAAGCGGCTCGCATGTCAGGCATTGAATTAGCAGACGAGCAGAGACATCGTCTCTCTCCTATTAAAAATTACTGCAATGAACTTTAAGAATGTAGCTATCGAATCGCTGGCGTATGCGCTGCCGGATGAGGTGTGGACCTCGGCGGACGTCGAGGCGAAGCTGGCGCCAGTCTATGAACGCCTGCGTTTGCCGGCAGGACGGCTGGAGTTAATGACCGGAATTAAGGAGCGCCGTTTCTTCCCTGAGGGCAGTCGTGCCTCAGAGGCGTCCGCTCTGGCGGGTGAGGCGGTTCTGAATAAATCTGCCTTTGATCGTTCGGAGATCGATTTGTTGATTCATTCGGCGGTGTGTCGTGATCGACTCGAGCCGGCGACCGCGGCGTATGTGCACGGCTTGTTGGGCCTGCCGGGCAAGACGCAGATCTTTGATGTGTCGAATGCCTGTCTCGGCTTTTTGAATGCGATGGTGATCGCGGCGAGCATGATCGAGTCGGGTCAAATCGAGCGTGCGCTGATCGTGTCTGGCGAGAATGGTCGGCCGCTGGTCGAGCATACTTTGCAGCAATTACTCAACCCTGAGCTGACGCGTAAGTCGATTAAGCCGTACTTCGCGAATCTGACGATTGGCGCGGGCGCTGTTGGGGCGGTGCTATGTCGCAAGGATCTCGCGCCGCAGTCGTGCCCGTTGGTGACGGCGGCAGTGGTCGAGACCGATAGCTCGGCGAATGAGCTTTGCCAAGGCGACAGTGCCGGCGATGCGCTGGAGATGTTGACCGACTCGGAGGAGCTGCTGGTGGCTGGCATTGGCGTGGCCAGCCGTGCGTGGACGCGCTTCGTGGAAGCGACGGGTTGGACGGCGGAGACGCCGGACCGCGTGATCACGCATCAGGTCGGTAAGGCGCACTCGCGTGAGCTGTTCAAGGCGCTGGGCCTCGATTTGACCAAGGATTATACCACCTTTGAAACCCTCGGCAATGTTGGTTCGGTTTCCTGCCCGATTACCTTAGCGCGAGCGATTGAAGATGGCGCATTTGTTGCGGGGCAGAAGGCAGCGCTACTGGGAATTGGCAGTGGTTTAAGTAGTTTGATGATGGCTGTGGAGTGGCCCAAGCATGATTAATTCAAGAGCGTCTCAGTTACCGCCCGAAGTGCGTGTCGAGTATCCGTTTGCCGGCAACTTATTTGATCAACCAGCGACGCCGAAGTCGGACGGTCCGGTGCAGATGCATTATCTCGATGAGGGTTCGGGGCCAGTGGTGGTGATGCTACACGGTAATCCGACCTGGTCGTTCTATTACCGAAATTTGGTCAATACGTTAACTGCGGCTGGCTATCGCTGCATCGTGCCCGATCACGTGGGCTGCGGGCTGTCGGATAAGCCGAGTGATTATCCTTACACTTTGAAGCGCCGCATCGAAGATGTGGAACGCTTGATCGATCATCTCGATATTTCTCAATTTAGCCTGGTGGTGCACGATTGGGGCGGGGCGATCGGGTGCGGACTCGCGGGGCGTCGTCCTGAAGCGTTAGAGAAGTTGGTGCTGCTAAATACGGGCGCGTTTCGCTCGAAGCGCATCCCATTGCGGATTGCGGCGATCAAGGTGCCACTGATTGGCGAGGCGATCATTCGCGGCCTCAATGGATTTGCGGGGCCAGCTGCCAATATGTCGGTTCAAATACCACTGTCACCGGCGGTGAAGTCCGGTATGCTCTGGCCCTATCGCAGTTGGGCGGATCGTGTCGCAGTTTGGAATTTCGTTAAAGACATCCCGTTGCGTGAGGCTCACCCGAGCTATGATACACTGCTCAAAGTAGAGACGGGGTTATCAAAGCTCGCCGCTAAGCCAGTGCAGATTGTCTGGGGCGGCAAAGATTTCTGCTTCAATATGCACTTCTTTAAGCGTTGGTGTGAGATCTTTCCGAACGCCGAGGTGCAGCTGCATAAGGAGCACGGCCATTACATCCTCGAAGATGGGGAAACGGCCGTCAATGCGCAGATTCAAGCCTTCCTGCAGTCGTCGTAGCGCTCGGGAGTGGGTTGGATGCCATGTTTGAGCCATTGCACTCTGCGAGTATAATAAACCGCGATCGGAGTGTGGGCGACTCGCCCACATTGATCCTGTGTCGCTGCAAAGGAGGTCGACTCGCCCTCATTCATCCTGTGTCGCTGCAAAGGAGGGCGAGTCGCCCTCCCTCCTTTAGCGACTAATCGGCGATCAACCAAAA
>JAFMHF010000138.1 GCA_017854655.1 Puniceicoccaceae bacterium
CTATGGTCACAGTCCAGAAAAGAGCCTAGCAACGGCGAACAGACTTTGACGCCGCAATCCTGAATCATGTAGTTTGTTTGAGAGATACCGAGAAATGCTCATGCCTAAATCCACCAAATACATCGCACTGCTCGCCCTGATCCTAGTGGCCTGCCTTGGCTCGTCTGCGACCCCACTAGCGGCAAGCATCACATCGGTCCCTCACTACGCGAAAAACTTCGAGATCTCGCAGTTCCCAACGCACCGTATCGCGACTATCCGCAATCTCCAACGCGGCTCAAAAGCAACGCATCAATACGCACTCGTCCCCAAAGGCGCACCACTACCAGAGCTACCGGCAGGCATCACCGTTATTCGCACACCCGTGACACGCGTGGTCGTGATGGAGACGGTCTACATCGGCTACCTCGACGCGTTGAACCAGTTGGATACGATCATTGCAGCGGCCACCCCAGATTACGTCAGCAATGCAACCATCCGAACACGCATCGAGGACGGCACGATTCAGAAAGTACAATCTGGCGCAGCGCTCAACATCGAGCGCATGCTGCTGCTGCAACCCGACCTCATCCTCAGCAGCAGCACTGGCGACCTCGCTTTCGACGTCCCGTTGAAATTAGCTCGCGCAGGCCTACCGGTCGTGCTCTCTGCCGGATACATGGAGCAGCACCCCCTCGCCCGCGCGGAGTGGATTAAATTCATCGCCGCTTTTTTTAATACTGAAGACCTCGCCGAGCAAATCTTCGAGGCCAGCGTCACACGCTATAAATTGCTGCTCGAAAAGGTCGAACAGATCGAGCAACGCCCCACGGTCTTTTGCGGAGCACCCTACTCAGGCGCATGGCATATGGCTGGGGGCGAAAGTTATACTGCACAGACAATCCGCGATGCCGGCGGCGCTTACCTCTGGGCCGACGTGCCTGGCAGTGGCGCCATCCCGCTCGATACCGAGCGCGTCTTTATTAGAGCCGCTCATGCCGACATCTGGATCAACCCTAGCTTTTACCGCAGCCTCAACGAGCTCTACGGAGCCGATCCACGCTTCCAAAAATTTCATGCGGCGCAAACCGGCCAGGTATTTAACAATACCAAGCAACGCACGGCCAGCGGCGGCAATTCGTTTTGGGAGTGTGGCATCGTGCATCCCGACGACGTACTCGCTGATATGATCAAAATCTTTCACCCCGAATTAATGCCGGACTGGGAATTTATCTATTACCAACAGTTGAAATAGGCGCTGATACGCTACAGAAATACCAAGATCACCATGTCCACCGCCAATCCACACGCCTCACCACGTCGCAGCGCAACGCTGTTTGCCTTGCTGGGCTTGGCAGTGCTCTCGGTGGCAGGGTTGAGCGCGTGCATCGGCACCACCCCTCTAAGTATTGAAACAGTTATTAAAGCCCTGACTGGTGCACCCGACATTGACCCCGTCTTGCAGCAAATCGTCATCGACTTCCGCCTGCCCCGCATCTTGACCTCGATTCTCGCTGGGGCGGCACTCGCCACTGCCGGCTTGATGATGCAAACCATCTTTCGCAATCCCCTCGCCGACCCCTTCGTATTGGGCGTCAACTCAGGTGCCAGCCTCGGCGTGGCAATCGTGCTACTCGCACTCGCACCCACAGGGCTCAGCCTGACAGCAGGCCTTGGTGTCTCAGGACAGATTTTACTGATCCTTGCATCCAGTGGCGGCGCAGCGATCACGCTCTTCACCGTACTAGTGCTGTCCCGAAAAGTAGACATCATGTCGGTGCTGATCATCGGCCTAATGATCAGCTACACAGTCGGCGCCCTAGTGAGTATTCTAATGTATTTCAGCATGGCCGAGCGCTTACAGTCGTTCCTGAGTTGGTCGTTTGGTGATTACGGTAACGTCAGTTGGACGCAAATGCGCGCGTTTGCCCCAGCAATTCTCGGCGCGCTCGGAATCAGCCTACTGTTCGTCAAACCACTCGACGCCCTGCTCCTCGGCGAGCGCTATGCCGAAAGCGTGGGCACGCGCACACAACAATCACGCATCACCATCCTATTTGCGGCTTCGATCCTCGCTGGCACGGTCACTGGCTTCTGCGGCCCGATCGGCTTTCTCGGCATCGCCGCGCCACACCTCAGCCGCTACCTGTTCCACACCAGCAGCCACCGTATATTGATCCCCGCGTCGATCTTGGTCGGCGCCCTGCTCTCGCTCAGTGCCGACTTCATCGCCCGCGGCCCCGGACTCGACGTATCGCTACCGCTCAATGCCATTACCGCGCTGATCGGTGCGCCCGTGATCATCGCGGCACTGATTAAGCAACGAAACCTTAAACGACTGTTCGGATGAACCCTGCGCTGCATACAGAACATCTCACCGCGACGAAGCTAAGCATTGGCTATAGCCATCGGGGGCAGGAAACCTGCGTAGCCGAAGCACTGGAACTCGCACTCAACGCAGGCGAATTCATCTGCTTGCTGGGCCCCAATGGCGCCGGAAAATCCACTCTGATCCGCACACTTGCAGGCATGCAAGCGCCACTCTGTGGCTCACTTAAACT
>JAFMHF010000076.1 GCA_017854655.1 Puniceicoccaceae bacterium
CCTCGATCTGTATTTCTCAAGACGAGACGCTGATTGAATCGCTGGAGATCGCGAAGGGCCGCATTCAGATTATGATCCAGAAGGGCATGGATAACGCTGGGCAGGTGCTGCAAGGCTTGGTCAATACCGCGGATAAGCGCATTGCAGAAATTCGTTCAGGTGAGAAGCCAGCTCTGATGCCAGATGCAAGCGCCAAGTATTCTGCGGAGTTCGTGGTCGATCTAGATGAAATTGTTGAGCCGATGATCGCGGATCCGGATGTGAATAACGATGACGTCTCCAAGCGCTATACGCACGATGCAATTCGCGAACTCTCTTACTATAAAGGTGAGAAGTTAGTGGATCTTGGTTTTGTCGGTTCCTGCATGGTTCACAAGGGTGACCTGAAGATCGTTTCGCAGATGCTTAAAAATCTGGAAGCGCAACAA
This sequence comes from Puniceicoccaceae bacterium, assembly GCA_017854655.1. Taxonomy (GTDB): domain Bacteria; phylum Verrucomicrobiota; class Verrucomicrobiia; order Opitutales; family Coraliomargaritaceae; genus Lentimonas. The sequence continues at coordinate 429 of JAFMHF010000076.1, forward strand.
GGTGAAGTGAAGTTTCAAGCGCCGCTGGTGGTGGCCGCGCCAACCTACAACATCATTGATGAGCTCAAGGCCGAAGGTGATTGGGAGATGTTGCAGAAATATTCTGGTTTCGAATTCGACGATGCTGCGCCAAAAAGCGCAGCGCGTACTGAATACGAAAACATGATGTATCTCGAGCGTCCTGGGTGTAACCTATGTATGGGCAACCAAGAAAAAGCTGCCAAGGGTGATACGGTGATGGCAACCTCGACACGCCTTTTCCAAGGCCGAGTCGTGGAAGATTCCGATCGTAAGAAAGGCGAGTCCTTACTCGCTTCGACACCGGTGGTCGTCCTTTCTGCGATTCTTGGTAGAACTCCCAACCTGGATGAATACAAAGCAGCAGTCGCAGGCATCAACCTAACAAAGTTTGCACCGCCAACAGGCGTCTTGAGCAGGTAGTCATTTGCGGTTAGAAAGTTTGATCAAATAGCTCAGGGAAATTTCCTGAGCTATTTTTTTGGCACATTTTCGGCTTTGGTTCTCCGCAACTGCTACACCCTTCACGTGCACGGCGAAGATTGAATCCGGCATTCAGCAATCAATTCGGAACCTGCCCGAACCACCGAGCCTTGCGAGTCATCCGCAGCGATCACACTCCCATCCACCCATATCCAAGAAACCAGAGATAATCGAAGCGCTCAGGAACGATTCGCATCAACTCGCGCTCGCTCTTCACATTGTCTAGAAATAGTAAAAATATGAGCTTTAGGATGATCTCTGGATCTACGAAGCCAGTCGATCCCAGTATTAATTGAATGTTGCAAAATACATATCACTTTGATGTTTTGATATGTAGTTCGAACCATTATGCGACAGAGTTCTACAGATCAAATCCTTGAGCTTTCCCGTAAGCATCCTCTGCTGCGGGCGTGTGACGTGCGTCAGCTTGGGCTCTCGACTGGGCTGCTATCGCGTCTGGTAAGCCAGGGGCGACTTGAGCGTGTCGGTCGAGGCGTGTATCAGAATCCCGACGTTGATTGGGATGAGCATACGTCGATTGCGACAGTTGCTGCGATGGTTCCAAAGGGGGTGATTGTTCTTTTGAGTGCGCTGGCATTTCATGGTATTGGTTCGCAGCCTGCGCGGGCGGTTTGGTTGCAACTGCCGATGGGAGCCACGACGCCTAATATCAAATACCCGCCAGTGCGTATTGTCCGCACGCGAGTGAAGGCGGCGCTTGCTGACGGAGTGGAGACGCATGTGCTAAACGGAATGAGTGTACGTATTACAAGCCCCGCTCGCACGGTGGCTGATTGTTTTAAGTATCGCAGGGAAGTGGGGCTGGAACTGTGCCTGAATGTGCTGCGAGAAACGGTGCCGCATCGTGCGAAGGCGGCGGAGGTGCTTCTGTATGCGAAAATAAATCGGGTGGAGCGTTTCATGCTGCCTTATCTGGAGATGTTGGCATGAGGAACTACTCGGCATCGATTAAGGCAAAACTGTTGAACCATGCGCGAGCGAATGGCTTGGAGCTGGGGGCACTGATGGAGCAATATGCCTTGGGGCGTTTATTCTGGCGCCTGAGTCAGAGCCGTTATGCAGATCGCTTTGTGTTGAAAGGGGCACAGTTGTTTCAGATTTGGTCTGGGGCTGCCCACCGTCCAACGAGGGATGCTGATTTTCTAAGTTATAGTGAAGTCGATGCAGAATCATTGGTCTCAATCTTTTCAGAGATTTGTGCGGCCAGGCTCAATGAGGAAGATGGTTTGAGCTGGAAGGACTGTGCGGCTAAGCCGATACGTGACGACAATGTATATGGTGGCATACGGGTTCGTATGGTTGCAGTGCTCGGCAACGCTAGAATTCCCGTCCAGGTGGATGTTGGCTATGGCGATGTGATCATCCCAGAGCCAGTGAAGGTGCAGTGGCATGGGGTGCTCGATTTTCCTGCATCACCTCTGCTTGCGTATCCACCTCAGACTGTGATTGCAGAAAAATTGGAAGCGGCTGTTTCGCTTGGTCGATCAAATAGCCGGATGAAGGATTTCTATGATATGTATTGGCTCTGCAAGCATATGGATTTTGAGCGTTCACTATTGATTGAATCGATCAAATTGACTTTTGAGCGTCGTCAGACTGAGGTGCCTCTAGGTGTGCCGCTTGCGTTGACGGATACGTTTGCAAATGACCCGAGCAAGCAGATGCAATGGAGGGCATTTCTGCGAAAGAGTGATTTAGAGTTTATCGAATTCGCCGAGGTGATTGCGGAACTCCGAAGTTTCATCGTGCCACTGCTCAGGTGACTTTTGGGCGAGTGAGCGCGGCTTTGCTGTGAGTGGGATGCTCTGGTCCAGTCGGGAGACCGGCGATCGCGAATCAGCTATGCTTGATAGCGATCAAGGTGAGGTCATCGGGTTGGCCTTCGCCGCCAGAAAAGCGCTGCACACTACTCATTAACTGATTGAGGATCGATTGGGCGCTGCCGTTGCCGTGTGTTTTGAGCGCATTCATCAGGCGTTCCCCGGAGTATTCCTCGCCGCTGGAATTGATACTTTCGGTAACGCCATCGGTGTAGAAAATTAGCGCATCGTCTTTGCTGAATGGCACGGTCTTGTCTTTGATCGTGAGGTCGAAAACGTCGGGTGGCACCATGCCAAGGGCCATGCCTTGCGACTGGATGGTTTCGACGTTGCAGGTGCCATCGTTGGAGCGGTGGTAAAGGAATGGCAGCTCGTGGCCTGCGCGCGCAAAAGTGATCTCCTGCTTCGCTTGGTCGATGATCGCGTAGATGATGGTGATAAACATATCGCGCCGCATGGAACTTTGCATTTGTGCGTTGATCGCTCTGAGCACTTCGGCGGGGGAGTCTAGTTGGTGCGAGATATGGCGCAGATTGGTCTGGCAGATTGCCATCAAGATGGAAGCAGAGATGCCCTTGCCGGAAACATCGGCAATGGCGACGCCGATTCGATTGTCATCAATGGCGAACACATCGTAAAGGTCGCCGCCGATCTTCTGCGCGGCGGTATAGTGCGCCGCAAATTCAATGTTGGGGCTGGAGGGGAATTGGCTTGGTAGAAGTAGGCTCTGGATGTTACTGGCGAGTTCGATATCAAGATCGAGTTTGTTCTTCTCGATTTGGAGTTGCATGGCATCGCTATTATGCACCGCGAGGCCAACCTGTTCGGCGAGCGATTCAACTAGCGAAAAATCGGTATCGGTAAAGGCGAGCTCGTCGGCGGGGTTGGCAACCGCGAGCACCGCGATGAGGTGGTCTTGAAAAAGCACGGGGGCGACGATAATAGAACGGACTTTGAGCGCGGCATCGTTGTGCTGGATCACACGCGGGTCGTTGCTTGCATCGGCGATCAGCTGCGCACGTTTGGACTTGGCGACTTGACCGATTAAGCCTTCGCCCATTTCAAAGGTCTCGGACTTGAGAATGGTCTCGAGGAATTGTGTGCGGGTGGTAAGTCTAGCGCTGATACCCTCGGGTAGTTTGCGCTGCGGCGGAAACAGGCCTTCAACCGCAATGCCTTTGAGTGTGTCGTCGTCGCGCTTTTCAAAGATGCAGGCACTCATCGCGCCAGTGCTGAGAATAGCCGCATGGATGATGCGTTGAAACATGGCGGCACGGTCGCTCCCTTCAGCGACAGCCTCGACCATGTTGTGCATGAACTCGACGACGATTTGCTTCTCTTGCTGCAGGAGTTGCTTCTCCTCTTCGATCATTTTGATGTGTTTACGCTTACCAGTGTAGAGCAACCACATCCCCAATAGTCCGGCTAAAGCTCCAAGAAAAAACGACATCAGAATTAGTTCTTTGTGCGAGCCAAGATTAGTTCCCGCTCACTCTTGGTCTTTCGGTTCAACCTGGTTTTTCAGGAAGGCGATGACATCTTGGAATTTCGCCGCGTTTTCGGTGTTGGCCTTGAGCAAATTCTCATGCGCCTCGAGCACGTTCTTGGCGACCGAGACTTCCACATTCTTAAGAGCTGAAAACTCGGCGGTGGCGTCGGAGCTTTCCGGAAGGTCCTCGCCGATCGTGAGGAGATTTTGCAGGCCGAGGTTGCAGACGAGTTCGTAATTTCGCTCATCTAGTTTACAAATGATCAATACGCCTGGAGGCGTCTGCTTGCGCAACTCCAGCGCGGTGCCTGCCAGGATGCCGAGGAAAGTGCTGTCCATCCCTCTGCAGTTCTCGAAGTCGAGCACAATGTGTGCCTTACCTGCGCTAACCATCTCTGCGATAAACTCTCGAAACGCGTTGCAGTTTAGATAGTTCGCCTTGCCGTGGATCTGAACCACGACGGGATCAGAGTAGGCGCTGACTAAAAAAGTAGGCGGTAAAGGCTCACTCATACGATGGAGTTTTGCGGCAAATGATGGTCTTAGGATTCGGAGAGGATGTCACGAAGGACGTATTATAGAATGCCACGCAAGCGTAAGCATACGACTTCACTAGCAGTATCAATTCGCTGAGTGAGGTCAACCGTTTGTGTCGAGCGATCGGGTTTTTGATTTTCAGCAGCAGGCTTAGCCTTTGAGTGCTGCTTTGATCGCATCGAAGTTTGGTAGATCGTGTGGATCTTCAGCAGATTCGCTATAGATGATCACGCCGTTTTCATCGATGACGAAAGCAGAGCGCTTGGAGACACCTTTGAAGCCGAGCAGATCTGCATAGAGCACGTCGTATGCAGCGGAGACTTCTTTATTGAAGTCGCTAAGAAGTGGGAACTTGAGGCCATCGACTTGTGCCATCTGCTCTTGGGCGAACGGGCTATCGACCGAAATGCCGTATACGGCTGCGTTTAAATCGGAGTAAGACGCGAGGCTGCTGCTGACGTCGCACATTTCTTGCATGCATACACTTGTGAAGGCGAGCGGGAAGAATAGCAGGACGGTCTTCTGCTTGCCTAGGTGATCGCTCAGGGAAATGTCCTGAAGGCCTTCGGCGTTCTTGGATTTGAGTGTGAATGCGGGTGCTTTGGTTCCGGTTGCTAGTGCCATAATAATAAGTGAGTGAGAAGTGAGAAGTGAATTGAAAAAGAAAAGAGCGCTTAATAAAGGAATACGCGGCGCTAATGTAAAGCGTCAGATACAAGCAGTCGCGCTTTAGCGAGCCTGTCTTATATAAATTTGTTTGCTAGGCGAGCAGTTTGAAGAAGACCCGCTTGCCTGCTTGGAAAATTAATTCGCTAGTTGGGCGGCTAATTTCTTGGTTGGGGTCGTCTTGTTTGACGCTGTCGATCTTCACTGCGCCTTGCTGAACGAGGCGGCGGATCGCGCCTTTGCTTTCGAATAATTCGGATTGCGCCATCACTTCAAACAGTGGTGCGCTATCGGCAGTACCGAGTAAATCGCTCCAAGTGAAGGTCGGCATGTCATCGGGGATTTTATTCTTCGAGAAAACCTGTTCAAACTGTTCCAGCTCATGTTTGCCGGCTTTCATCGAGTGGAATTGGCCGACTAGTGCCGCCGCGAGACGTTTTTTTGCCGCCATCGGGTGGTCTTGTTTGAGCTTCGCGATCTGGGCGGCGTCGAATTCGAGCAGTAGTTGATAGTAGGTCCACATCGTGTCATCGCTGATCGACATGATTTTACCAAACATTTCTTTCGGTGAGTCGGTAAAAGCGATGTAGTTGTCAGCGCTCTTCGACATCTTCTTACTGCCATCCAGACCGATTAACAGCGGCATGGTGATCACTGCCTGCTCTTGCTTGCCGGCATCTTTTTGTAGGGCGCGACCGACCAGCATATTAAAGAGTTGATCGGTGCCGCCGATTTCGACGTCGGCATTAAGTATCAGTGAGTCGTAGCCCTGGATCAGCGGATAAAGAAACTCAATGATTGAGATCGGGGCGTTGCCAGCGTAGCGCTTGGCGAAGTCGTCGCGTTCCAACATGCGTGCGACGGTCATCTTGCGCGCCAGCTTGAGGCAGTCCTCGAAGCCCATATCATCAAACCACTCGCTGTTATAGACGACCGTGGTCTTGTCCTCGTCGAGAATCTTGAAGGCTTGCACCAGATAAGTCTGCGCGTTTTCGATGATCTCATCCTTAGTCAGGACGGGGCGTGTATTCGAGCGCCCGGAAGGATCACCGATCAGCGTGGTAAAGTCGCCAATGATGAGGATCGCTTCGTGGCCGAGATCTTGGAACTGGCGCAGCTTATTAAATACGACGAGGTGGCCGAAGGTGAGATCCGGGCGTGTCGGGTCGACGCCGAGTTTAACGCGCAGTGGTCGGTTGCCGCGCAGGCGATCCTCCAGTTCGGTTTCGCCGATGAGGGTATCGGTGTTGGTGCGGATGGTTTCGATCAAGCTCATTGAAAAGGAATTCAGAAGTTAGATGTCGGAAGTTAAAATGTGCCAAAGCGTTGACCTACTGAAGTAAGAGAAGCTGATCCCGTTCGGCGTCCCGTAAAGGAAAAAGCGCTAACGGATGGTGATGTAGGGCTCAATTGAGCGATTGCAGTTGGCAGAGGCGACAAACGCATCGCGGGCCGCGCTGTTCGCGAACAGATAGAGCGCGTATCCGCCCCAGCCCCCACCGCAGTATTTGCGGCCGACGCAATCCTCGGCTGCGGGAAGCTCGGGCATGCCCTCTTTCAGTTGCGCGGCATAGCTGAGACTGACTGCCTCACCGAGCTTGGGGATGTCGCCGGCAAACACCGCGTCCTTGGCGATGGCCGCGGCTTGTTCGATCAGATCGTAATCGCGCGGGTTGTCGACATTACCTGGCGTGTCGTGTGGGGTGTCAGTGTAGTGCAGCGCCATGTGGCCGCGGAGGAAATCGCCGTTGCGCTTAAAATGTAGCACTGGGCGCGGTCCGCTGCGCCAGACGCAGGCGCCGGTCTCGCGGATGATGGCGGGGTCTTGCCAGCCGACACCGAGGTTGAGCTCGCTTTCGACGCCGTCGTTGCCGTTGAGCAGCGCCCACGCGCCACTGCCGCCAAGGCCAGATTTGATTTCGTAGTCCCACTCGTTGAGCGAGACCATAGGTGAAATGGCGCAGTTGACGATGAACGCACCTGGCCTGGCATGGTGCGGCACGTCGAGCCAGCCGCCGCCGAAATCGACGCGCAGGGGCGCTTGGGCTGGAGTGCGAATATTGCGCACGATCGAGCTGGAGGATACCGGGGTGAACTGTGGCGGGGTTTTAGGCAGGACGATGTATTCGGCACCGACTTCGGCACAGAGGGCGCGTTTGATATCTGCGTATTGATCATCCTCAGTCACTGCCAAGACATCTGGGCGGATCTTCAGAAAGTGTTCCTTGAAATCGAGGCCGAGCTCTTCGCAGTCGCCGATCACGACTTGATCGATCACTTCGAGTGCCGTCATCAGCGCCAGTTTATGATCCTGTGGGATCGAGGTGCGGCGCTTCTTGTGCTCCCACAGCACCGCGTCGGAAGCGAAGCAGACGGTTAGGTGGCTGCCGAGGGCCCTCGCTTCGCGGAAAAATTGAATATGGCCCGCGTGGAGGATGTCGTAGCAGCCGGAGATGAAGACTTTTTTCATATAAATAAGAAGGGTAGGATCTATCCGAAAAGGTTTGTTGCTAGTAATAAGGCAAGGATGGCGAAAAATTCCAACTCAATAGCAGATAAATATGCGTCATTCTTTTTGCTTATTTACCTTCTGCTCGAAGTGGGTATCAGAGTGGCATGTTTGAGTCGATTAATCCGGCAACGGGGCATCTCATAAAGCAATATCCTGCGATGTCTGCAGCGATGCTGACAGCTGCGTTGGAAGATGCGCGCAGTGCTGCTACGGCATGGGCGCGGGTCGATGTGAGCGTGCGCGCCTCGATGCTTGAGCGGCTGGCGACTTTGTTGGAAGCGAACCAGCAGGCCTTGGTTCGACTGATTGTGCAGGAAGTGGGTAAGCCGTTGGCCGAAGCGCGTGCGGAGATCGATAAGTGTGCGTTGCTGTGTCGCTATTACGCGACGCATGCGGCCGATTTTTTGGCCAGTGAGTCGATTGAGACTGCGGCCCAAGACAGCCAAGTGAGCCATCACCCGCTGGGAGTGGTGCTGGGCATTATGCCGTGGAATTTTCCGTTTTGGCAGGTGTTTCGCTTTGCCGTGCCAGTGCTCACTGCGGGTAACGCTGCGTTACTCAAGCATGCGCCGAATGTGTGTGGCTGCGCATTGGCGATCGAGGCCTTGTTCCTGGAGGCGGGTTACCCTGAGGGCGTGTTGCGCGCCCTGTTGATCGAGGTCGATCGAGTCGAGTCGGTGATTCAGCACGATGCGGTGCAGGGCGTGGCCTTGACTGGCAGCGAGCGGGCCGGGGCTGCGGTCGCGGCGATTGCGGGGCGGGCAATCAAAAAGACGGTGCTCGAGCTGGGCGGCAGTGATCCGTATTTAATTTGTGAAGATGCCGACCTCGATTTGGCGGCCGCGAAATGTGTGCAGAGTCGCTTAAATAATTGCGGTCAGACCTGTATTTCGGCGAAGCGCTTGCTGGTGCATGCGGCCGTGCTGGAGCCGTTTACTCAGAAGTTGGTGGCTGAGATTGCCAAGCGCCGCATGGGTGATCCGGAGGATGAGACGACCAATCTCGGGCCGATGGCGCGGGCCGATTTACGTACGAACTTACAGCGCCAAGTCGATGCCAGTGTCGCTGCTGGCGCGCACTGTGTGCTCGGTGGTAATGTGCCCGAGGGGCCAGGCTTGTTCTATCCGCCAACGGTATTAACTCAGGTGCGCCCGGGCATGCCGGCATTTGATGAAGAGGTGTTTGGCCCAGTGGTGGCGATCATCGCGGTGCAGGACGATGCGGATGCGATTGGCTTGGCCAATCAATCCGCGTACGGGCTCGGTGCGGCGGTTTTTACTCAAGACATTGAGCGAGCGAGGCGCTTAGCGCATCAGTTGGAATGCGGCGCGTGTTTTATTAACGATTTTGTCAAATCGGATCCACGCCTGCCATTTGGCGGGATCAAGCGTAGCGGCTACGGTCGCGAGATGAGCGCAATCGGCATCCGCGAATTTGTCAATGTGAAGACGATTTACGTGGGTGCTGTTGGTTGTTAGTTGGGAGCGTGAAAAAGGCGGGTCCTGTGATATTAGGAACCCGCCTGATTTAAAATGAGTGGCTGTATTTGAACTACAGCCGCTGACGCACCGCTTCGTAGAGGATGACGCCTGCGGAGACTGATACGTTGAGGCAGTCGACGGTGCCAGCCATGGGGAGGCTGATCAGGTGGTCGCAGTGGTCGCCAGTGACTTTACGCATGCCCCAGCCTTCGCTGCCGAGGATCACGGCAGTGGGTTGGTCGAAATCTACCTTGTAGAGCGATTGCTTGCCCTTGTCGGAGGTGCCGACGAGTTGAATCTTACGGTCCTGAAATTTACGTAAGAGCTGCCCGATGTTTTTAATCCGTAGAAATGGCACGTCGTCTGCGCCGCCGCAGGAGATGTCGCGCACGGTCGGCGTGATGCCGCAGGCACCCTTGACTGGGGCGAGCACGGCAGTGACGCCAGCACCCGATGCGGTGCGCAAGCAGGCACCGAGGTTTTGCGGATCTTGCACGCCTTCAAGGATGAGGATCAGTGGATTCTCAGTACGCTCGATCAGGTCAAACAGGTCGTCCTCGTTTTCAATATAGACGATCGTGGGGCCCGACGAATGACGCGGTGGACGTGCGAGTTTTTTAATAGAATTACGGCCCATGATTTTGAAATGCTGAAATTGTGACGAAGCGCGACTAGCGCAAAGATGGTGAATCGGAACGATTTGCCCCGTAGCGGTGATTGAAGTGGGTGCCCTTTGGGCAACTGAAAAAACAAAGTGAGTGCTGTGGTGTGGAGTCTGAACTCAGTAAAAGCAGCACTCTGGTCGTTTTCCGCTGCCGCGTAAAGCGGCAAGTCGCGAATCGGTCGTAGCGAGCGGGTTTACCCCGCGATAGATCTGCCCGGTTGTAGCGAGCGGGTTTACCCCGCGATTTTTGGATAGCCGTCGTCGGAGGATACGAATCCTGGCGTAAAGCCAGTCGCTACGAAGAAT
>JAFMHF010000139.1 GCA_017854655.1 Puniceicoccaceae bacterium
GCGCCGACACCCTTTACATCGCCATGTTCGATGAAATGGATGAAGGCACACAGATCTTCAAAACCACCAACAATGTGCCCGTCGGCGCGAGTCCGTTCTTAACCTACAAGCCGCACGCCTCGGATTATTACCTCAGTCTCACGGGTGCGATCGGTCGTCTCTTGCGCGATGAAATACCCGCCACGACCGACCTCCCCAAGGACCTCTAAGTTCACACCTCCACTTTAATTTACCCCGCCCCCCGCCCTGCGGTCACAATCAACGCGACGACGACGGGGCTTAGCACTTCAAAATCACATGACTGGATTAAACCTAATCGATAGCTCGATCATCATTATCTATCTGCTAATCACCTTAGCAGTGGGTCTGATGATGACCCGTAAGGCCTCCCAGAGTCTTGACAACTACTACCTCGGCGGCCGCTCGCTACCTTGGTATATGCTCGGCATGGCCGGCATGGCAAGTTGGTTTGACCTGACTGGCACCATGATCATTACCTCCTTCCTGTACATGCTCGGGCCGAAGGGGCTGTTCATTGAATTTCGTGGTGGCGCGGTGCTAATTCTCGCCTTCCTGATTTGCTATACAGGCAAATGGCATCGACGCTCCGGTTGCATGACAGGTGCGGAATGGATCGCTTACCGCTTTGGCACCGGAACCGAAGCCAAGTGGATGCGTTTTTTCAAAGCGTTCATGACTGTCGTCGCCACGATTGGTATGCTCGCTTATCTGATCCGAGGCACCAGCTTGTTTGTTGGCATGTTCGTGCCCTTCTCACCGATCTGGATCACCGCAGGCATTGTCGCATTCTGCACACTCTATACCATGATGGCCGGATTCTACGGCGTGGTGCTGACCGATCTGGTGCAAGGCGCGATCGTCTTGATTGCCTGTATCATCGTCTCAATCATGGCCTTTAATTTGGTCCCCGACACCGCTACGCTGAGTTCACTCGCCGAAACGGTCACGGGGAATTCAACTTGGATCTCCAGTATGCCGAGGTGGCATACCGAGATGCCGGCGGGCTATGAGATGTATGAAACGCTCATTCTCTTCGCCGCATTTTATCTGCTGCGCAATGTGATCGGCGGCTTCGGCACGGGCGATGAAAACCGCTACTTCGGCGCACGCAGCGACCGCGATTGCGCGCTGCAATCAATGCTCCAAGGCGTGACTGTCGCCTTCCGTTGGCCGATGATGATCGGCTTCGCAATCATGGGACTCTTTCTGATCAATTCACTCTTTCCGAACGTGGATAAGGCGGAAGAGGCCGCCGCGATCATCAAGACTTACAATCCCGATGTGGAACAAGGATTTTGGCACGAATTGACTACCAATGTCATTAACTCGCCTGATAAATACAATCCAACCATGATCGCACAGTTGGAAGAAACACTGGGTGCGGAATGGCCAAAGCGCCTCCCTGTAGTCAGCTACAGCGGCACCATCAATCCCGAGCAAATCCTTCCCGCCGTGCTGCTTAACAGCGTGCCGACCGGCCTACGCGGCCTACTGATCGTCTCCATGCTGGCCGCCATGATGTCGACCCTGACCGGCGAAGTGAACAAGAGCTCGGCGCAAGTGGTCAAAGATATTTATCAAAACAGCCTACGCCCACATGCTAAAAACAGAGAGCTAATCATCGTCGCTTACCTCTCGACTGCCGCGATTGTTGCCGCCTCCTTCTGGATGGGTATTTCAGCAAAAAACATCAACAGTCTGTGGGGCTGGATCATCATGAGTCTCACTGCCGGCGGACTCGCTCCTTACGTGCTGCGCCTCTACTGGTGGCGCTGTAATGCTTGGGGCCAAATCGGCGGCACCGTGCTCGGCGGAATCGGCGCAGTCTCACAGCGCATCTGGGCACCTGAAATGAACGAGCTCTATCAGTTTTCCCTAATGACAGGACTCTCCTTCGTCGGCACCATTGGCCTCTCTTACATGACTGTTGCCACCCCAATGCCGGTTCTGCGCAATTTCTACAAGACCACCCGCCCCTTCGGCTGGTGGGGCCCGCTGCGTAAAGAGATCGAGCCTTCACTCTTTGCAAAATGGCGCACCGAACACAAGAACGACATCAGCGCACTGCCCTTTGTGCTAGTCGCTCAAGTCACCTTGTTCCTCATGCCCATGCAGATCGTCATTAAAACATACGATGCGTTCTTCATGACACTGCCTATCTTCCTAGCTGCCGCTTTCGGTGTCTACTGGTTCTGGTGGCGCAATTTGCCACCAAAGGACAATCCAGGCACCGACCGCGCCGACCCGCTCGCTCAGATTCACGAGTAAGTGTCTTACTTGAGAAGAACCGAATTTGTCCGCGTGCGGATTCGGTTCTTCAAGCGTATGACTTGGCGACTCCTCAGCAAATTCGAATGCTTATCGACGTTGCATTTAGCTAGACCGACGTGTTCTAGCTAGAATCGTGTCGCTTGGGATCGATACGTATTAAGCGTAACCTTTAAGCGTTCGACCATTTCAGGATGATCTTGAAGCAAGTTCGTCGTTTCGGAT
>JAFMHF010000140.1 GCA_017854655.1 Puniceicoccaceae bacterium
ACTTCGGGCCAATCACCTTCATCTTTAGATTGTCTTTTTCGAGGCAGCCGACGCCGTCCGGCCAGTTGCGCTGGCCGCCCTTGTTATTCACATAGACCCCCTGCCCGCGTGCCGCACCATCGTTCATAAAATCGGTGATCATGCCGCGGAGCTGGTCGTCGAAGTACTGGATTTCCAACTTCGCCTGCCCTTTTCGCACCCTGTTGCCATCGCGGGTATAAATGGGGAAGTCATCCATCCACAGCATATCGGGCTGGTATTTTTCCTGAATCTCTTGCCAGCGCGCGACGTAGTCATCGACGTAGGCTTGGTTGTAGCTGAAGTCTGGGCCGTATAGCAGCGCTGCTTCCGGGTCACGTTTGATCTCCTCGGCGATATCGTCAATGGGCTCGCTGTACACCACATACTGATCCTTGGCAAAAAATCCTGTGTGGCGCTCGCGGTGATACGACGGCGCATATTTGAGCCCCTGTTTGCGAACAGCCTTACCAAGATCGCCAACTAGGTCGCGCTTTGGCCCCTTATCTACAGCGTTCCACGGCGTTAGCTCCGAATCCCAATTAGCCCAGCCGTCATGGTGCTCCGCGGTCAGCACCACATAGTGGGCACCGACCTCCTTGAACAGCTTCGCCCATTCTGCCGGATCCCAATTGGCTGCGGTGAATTCAGGGATGATGTCCTTGTAGCCAAACTCGGGGGGCTGAGCGCCCCAACGTTCTTTCAAGTACGGGTAATAATGCTTGGCATCCCGGTAGATCATTCTCGGCACCCATTCGGCGTAGCCGCGGCCGCCTTTACGATAGCCGATCGCACTGTAAGGCCCCCAATGAATGAAAATCCCAATCTTGCCGTCATCGAACCATGCCGGAACCTGCATTGCCTGCAACGATTCCCAGCTGCCGTCGTACGGCGCAGTTTCGATTTCTGCCGCATGCAGCGAACCGACGACCATCGCAAACGCTATAATAACCTTATTTTTCATGAGTCAGTTCCAATGCTTCCGCTGTTTTGGCCGCCTTCTTCTGAAGCGCCACTTTTGCGGCATGCTGTTGCGCACGCGAGGCAGCATTTCGACTGGCATCGGGATCGCCAGCATCACCGCCACGAGCGAGCATCACTGGATACTGCTCATCCCACCATTGATCGTAAGTTGCAGACATTGTGCTGACACGTTCCGGATGCTGTAACGCGATGTCGTACAGACAACCAGGATCTTTTTTGACATCATACAGCGCCCAGCGATCAGCCGCCGAGACGCCCCAATGGTATTGCGCGGTTCCGTTCGCATACGTGGCTTTCGTCTGCCCCTTGCGAACCCCGCGAAGCGTGGTGCATTGACTACTGTATTTGGCACAGTCCGGATCAGCGCATGGCACACTACGCAGCAATAGCATATCGCCCTGCCGCACGGCTCCCATGGCATGCTTGTGCGAGGCAGCAGACCCGCTTGGCCAGCGGCCGACATTATGAAACAAGTAGCGATCATCATGTGCCCAATTTTCACCATTCAGTAATGGCAATAGGCTGTAGCCCTGTAGTTCAGACTGAAGCTCTTCAGGGATTGCTACCCCAGCCAACTCGCATAAGGTCGGCACCACATCGATATGAGCTGTTAAGTTATTCACCGTGCGTGGATCCCAGTGCCTAGGCCATTTCCAGAACGACATCGCGCGGCTGCCGCCCTCCCAGATGGTGCATTTAGAGCCGCGCATGTCTGCATTGTAGACATCGAGTCCTTCGGTCACACCGTTGTCGTTGATGAACATTAAAATCGTATCCTCCTCCAGCCCTCGCTTTTTGAGGAAAGCCGTCAAGCGGCCGAGGTTTTGGTCGATGTTTTCAATCATCGCTAGATAGCTCGCATGCGTATCGTTCAGCCCTTTGGCTTTATATTTTTCAATCAAAGCTTCTGGCGCATCCAGAGGCGTATGCGGCGAATAAGTGCAGAGGTATAGGAAAAACGGCTGGTCACCAGCCTCATCCATAAATGCCATGGCTTCATCAAAAAAAACATCCTCTCGGAACCCTTTGGTCGGGAAACGTTTTTTGTTTCGAATCATCTCTACGTCAAAATGCTTGCGGGGGCCGCCGACATTTGTGGAGCACCAATCAAACCCTCGATCGGCTGGAATGTAGCCTTTGCTGTTACCGAGATGCCATTTACCAATGAACCCGGTAGTATAGCCCGCCGACTGCAGCAACTGCGGCAGGATTGTTACGTCCTGGTATAAGTGTTCGCGCGGAATCAGCGTATGTGTCACCCCATTGCGGAATTCATGCATTCCTGTCATCAATGCCGCACGCGTCGGCGAGCAGGACGGACTCACATAAAAATTATCAAATCGCACACTCGCATCGTGCAAACTATCCATGTGCGGGGTGTCAAGATACGGATGTCCATGACGGCCGATATCGCCGTAGCCCTGATCATCCGTCAGGATGAATATAATATTTGGCTGATCCTGCTCCTGCTGAAAATCCTGCTTGGCCGCGTTCGCGCACAAAGACG
>JAFMHF010000007.1 GCA_017854655.1 Puniceicoccaceae bacterium
AGCCACTCCGCCGCATTTTCAACACTGAACGTGCCGCCCGGTTGCTTGCGGGTATCGACCAAGTCAAAGGCGTTCAAGTTAACATCCTGCTCGCTGCGGTTATGAAATATGCCCTGCACGGTAAAGGCACGCAGGCTCTTCAATCGCTTCAAAGTCAATGTGTATTGAAACGTATCATTGCCCAATGTCACTGTGCTGATCACCGCATCACCAAACGGCGTAGTGCCGACAGTCTCGCTCACAGGGGAAAGCAACGCAGTGCCCTTGGTGCCGACCCGCTGATTTTTCCCGTCTTTGGAATACACCGCCGACGAAACGGCCTGGAATTCGGCAATGCCCTCGGCATCCACCACGATTCGTTGCCCATCCTCGGATAAGCGAACCCAAGCCGCATCCGCAGCCACAGCAATCGATTGAGAACAGAGCGCTAACGCGCCGACTAAAAATAATTTGGAATGTTTCGTATACATAATTTATCTATTAAAGGAGACTTTCGTTCAGCCTAACAAGCCAAGCTGATCACAGCTAAACCAGCGGTATCATAACAGATAAAACTGCTTCGCCTACCCTCTTTTTAGAGGGTAGGCCTGGTCCAAAGCTGCCCCGCGCTGGCGGACTTTTCCCTTTCGCTCTAGCCTGTTTCCTAGACTACGGACCGAGCTCAGTTCTGGTAACCAAGCCTGGCCAAGACCTCATAATCGCACTAGACTCGCCGATTGTATTTCCCAATTACTTGCTGAGAATTACTAAAGTTCACCATACACCGTGACACGATTCAGCAGCAACGAACGACCTTTCTTGTTGCGTGTTTCAAACTTTAAGTAGCGCGCCTCACGGCCTGGCACATCGATGCCGGCATGAAAGTGAGTCAACGCAACCGTCCATTCTGATTGCAGCTCTTCCGCCTGCCAGACTTGTGTCCACATTTCCCCATCTCCAGACACCGACATAATCAGGCCATCGGAGCGATGCTCGTTCGGGCGATTCTCGATCACAATCGCCTTAACTGTTTTCACACTGCCCAGATCAACAGTGGCCCACGGATTTTTTTCCGCAGCGGTATGAAATGCATAATCACGAGCCGGGCGCTCTCCCGTCAGTAAGCTTTGATAATCCTCTGGAAAATCGTGTACGCAGGTCGAACTGGTGGTGACTGTCGCATTCGCACTGATCATCACCCCAGCCTGAGAAAGATCCACCTCTTCCTTGCGAGTGCCACCATACAGCGTGCCTGGCTCGATGGACTGCTCAATAGTCAGCTCAATGACTGTGACAGGATCTGCGCGGTGCGCCGTCGCCACCTGGACATCTAGTCCGTTCGCATCCTGATGAATCTCAACTGGGTGACCGTCCAGAGTACGCGCGGCGAGCACTTTGATCGGCAACGGATCAAATTCGAGCGTCTCTGCAGGCCAATCATACACATGCAAGTAAAGCTTGTTACCTTTGTGGCAACTGCCACCCCATCTAGCATTTCGGTATGGACCACCGCGCGTGCCGTAAATCGCCTCGCCATATTTGCCGAGCCATGCGCCCGCCGCACGAGCCACGGCGGATTCGCCTTCTGTAAAGGTGCCATCCGGACGCGGCCCGAAATTCAACAACAAATTACCGCCTCCCGTGGTGCAACTGACCAGCATCTTGATGCACTCCTCGGGACCTTTAAAGCCCTCTTCGCCGCGATAGGACCAGCCCTGCCCGACATGTATGCAGGACTCCCAGTCCCGTTCAATGTCCATCGAACCAATACGACCTTCAGGAGTGTAGTAATCGCCCAAAGTCATCAGCTCGATTTCCGGCGTCGCAGGTCCGCGGTCCTCCGGTGTTGTGGGACCACAAAATTTAGCCGCACGGTTATTCACCAACAGGTCCGGCTGTAACTGGTACATTTTCGAAAATAATTTATCAAAGCGCCACTTCCCCCAATCACGACCGCCGACGTGGTCAAACCACATAATGTCAATCTCGCCGTAGTTTGTCAGCAGCTCCTCAATTTGTCCGCGATACCAAGCATCGTACTTCAGGTTGTCGCCCAGCAAATAATCCGGATGATACCAGTCTCGGGTCGAATAGTAGAGTCCCGCCTTCAAACCATGACGATGACAGGCTTCCACAAAAGGCTTCACCACATCGCGGCCATAGGCAGATGACATAATGCTGTAATCAGTCAGCTTTGTATCAAACATCGAAAAACCATCATGGTGCTTGGTGATCAGCACCATGTACTTCATGCCAGACTCCTTGGCGAAGCGCGCCCAAGCATCCGCATCATATTTCACCGGGTTAAACTGCTGGTAATAATTATCGTACACTGGATCCGCGGTGCGCGGCCCATGCCGGTTAATATCCCAAGGCCGGTTGGCCTCGCGGCCCCAGCCAATTTCCTTCTGCCCCACCGAACAGGGTCCCCAGTGAACGAACATCCCGAACTTCGCATCACGAAACCACTGCATGCGCTCGTCGCGCTCAGCCTCGGTCTCGTGTATTTGTGGCACAGCACTCAAATCCTCGAGGCGATCCGGCGCTGGTGCCTCACAAACCGGCTCATTCGGCGACATACAACCGGTGACGAACCCCAGCTGAAGCAATAAACCGATAATAAAGAGATGGATAATAAAATTTGAATTCCTAAGCATAAGTCATCTTTTTACCGCAATTGACTTCGAGTTCGCGAGCAAAACTCTGTATTTATTTTAGTCTTAACATCGCTATCCGGCCAACAGAGAAAATACCACGATCGGCGAGCCACCTGCGAGACATCGAAATACGCAACGAGGGATTTTTTTGAGCCTAGCGACAAGGCCGGGCGCGAAGTGAAACGGAGCACTCGCAAGCTCAAATCCCAACCTACAAACACAATGAAACCCGCTATTTCTAGCGGGCTTCAAAAATACTCAGGGAGGGATTTGAACCCTCACGCCCTTGCGAGCACCACGACCTGAACGTGGCGTGTCTACCGTTTCACCACCTGAGCGGAAAGTCGAAATTGGGAGAGAATCCGCGCTGCGTGCGACTGTCAATCATCCGATGATTAAAAATTATACCTAAGCTCTTAGGGGGCCACGAAGGTGCGCTCATGAACGGCAAAACCGTTGCCCTCCACTGATGCGGACGACCCTGAGGTCGTCCCTCCCGAGAACCTACTCCGCGCCTGCCTTGGAATTAATAAAGGCGGCGATATCTTTCATCGCTTGCTCATCAGCCAGCACCATCGCCATTGGGCGCATTTGCATGCCTTCGATGTCTTTAGGGTGCGTACCGCGCACGCCAGACTTATAATTTTGTAGCTGTCTGACGATGTACCAGTCCGGTAAGTTTTGCAGAGCGGGTGCATTCAGAAGTACATTGCCCTCGGCATCTGGTCCATGGCAAGCCGCACAGAGTGCGTAACTCGCAGCTCCCTTAGCAACGTCACCGCCAAGCGTCGGCAGCGGCGCGGTAACTGGCAGTTGTGCAATGTAGGCAACCACTTCGTCGATCTTGGCTTCGTCGGTCAACATCATCGCCATTGGGCGCATCTGCATACCATAAATGTCATCCGGGTGCGTACCACGCACGCCGTCCTTATATTTAATTAACTGGCGCTTAAGATACCAGTCTTGTTGTCCCGCCAGTGCGGGTGCATTGAGCGCCGTATTGCCTTCGCCTTCAGCTCCGTGACAAGTCGAGCAAACCATATATGCAGCTTTACCTGCTGCATGTGTGATCGTTTCAACCGCGCCTGCTGCGGCGTGCACTTCAGCAGCAGCTCCGTGGCTGGCATCTGCAACACCTTCGTCGTGGCTGGCATCTGTGCCATGCGGCGCATCCGAACCAGAAAGAACCGCCTGCAACGGCAGGAACAACATAAACGCCAACAGGCATGTGAAGAAAATGAAGTTAAAGCCGACAAGGAGCGAGCAGAACGACTCGTCTGAGGCGCGGGTTTTAAGGTCTTTCGATTGGTTCATAATAGTCCACCAGAAAGAAAATTTAGTGGTATTCTGTCAAACACTATCCAGCTTGATCTCATGCCCGTAAATACAACAGAAGCTGCCCTACTAAGCAGTATTAACTGCCCCTAAGCGCGTGTTGATGTGATTCTAATCTTGGCGATAAACAAGCGCCGACTATATTGAATCAATGACACTTGAAGAACGGTTATCCTATTATTTAGATCAAACTCCACAGATTGATGGATCTGCTTACGTCGCTTCCGATGCGATTATCCTTGGAGCAACTACCGTGGGTCGAAACGCCAGTATCTGGCATGGTTGTGTGCTACGCGCCGATATTAATAGTATTGAGATCGGTGAAGGCTCGAATGTGCAAGACGGCAGCGTCATCCACCTCGCGGACGACTATGGCGTAAAGGTTGGATCGTTTGTGACGATCGGCCACAAGTCGATGGTGCACGCCTGCACGATCGGCGATGAGTGCCTGATTGGGATGCATTCGACCATTCTCGATGGCGCAGTGATCGGCGCGCAATCGATCGTCGGTGCGGGCGCACTCGTCACCAAAGGCACACAGGTGCCAGCCGGATCGCTGGTGCTCGGTTGTCCAGCCAAAGTCGTACGGGCACTCAGCGACGAAGAGCGCGCCGGCCTAAAAGGTATGGCGGACAAGTATGTAATCGTGGCGCGTGAACACAAAGTGCGTCAGCCAGCTGTGATGTAGTAGTGAGGCCTAATCTTTGTTCGAGTCGTCAATTTAAATTGATCAACGATCCGCATCGTGGACGCAGCAATCAGCCCCAGACGCGCAAGTACTTCATGATACAAAGCGGATCGTTGTGTAGTATCGCGGGATCAAGCCGCTGGCCACTGTTTTGGCAGTGACTAGCTTGTTACCTAGAAGAGAGCCACTGAGATAAATATCTGAGCAAATTCGATCCAGACTCGCCTCTGGGCTTGCAATCGAGACGCAAGTCTTTCTCTTAGCAATTCGCTATTGAGACTTATTCTCAAACAAAACCAGCCCATGCGTTTAGATCAAATTAAGAAAGACGGAACTTTTCGAGTCACGAAAGTGAACTGCGAGAACGAGAGCGTCGCCCGATTGATGGCGATGGGCTTGTTGCCGGGGCAAGAGGTTCGCCTCACGCACGAAGCACCGTTGGGCGACCCGATCGCAGTGGTCTTTCAGGGCTGCCATATGAGTCTACGCTTAAAAGACGCAGCCGAGGTCGAAGTGGAGAAGATTTAGTATGTCCGAAGCACCGTCAGAATTCCGCGTCGCGCTAATTGGTAATCCCAACACTGGCAAGACCTCGCTTTTTAATGCGCTCACTGGTATGCGTCAGCGTGTCGGCAATTACTCAGGCGTCACGGTCGAAAAGAAAATCGGCCGTTGGGCGCTGAACCGCGACCAGGATGTACATTTGATCGACCTGCCAGGCACCTATAGTTTGAGCGCCAGCTCGCTGGACGAGCGGATCGCAGTCGATGTCTTGGCTGGGCGTGTCGATGGCCACCCTGCCCCCGATCTGATTATCGTGGTGGTGGATGTGGAGAATTTGCAGCGCAATCTGTTCCTCGCCTCACAGGCCTCCGAGTTAGGCGTACCAATGGTGATCGCACTGAACTGCTGGGACATTGCGGAAAAGAAAGGCCTACAGATCGACTGTAAACTACTCGAGCAACGCCTCGGCGTGCCGGTAGTGCCAACGGTGGCGACACGGAGTCGCGGCACCGAAGAGCTGGCCCGCGCGGTCGAACATGCGATCAAGACCAAAGCGATGATGATGCGGCCAATATGGCCGGAAGCGGTCAAGACTGCGGTGCAAAAACTGCACGACGAATTTATCAGTAAACGCGGCGAAGCATTGCAAGTCGGCGAATTACAACGCCTCATTTTTGACCGTAGCAGCGCGGTGCGCGAACGCTTACAAACACCAGAGTCTGAGTATGAAGGGATTATCAAAGATGCCCGCGACCAGCTCTACAAAGATGGCTTCAACCCAGATGCGGCAGAGTCGATCCTACGTTTTCGTTTTCTCAATCCCTTACTCGGCGACATTATCGAGCGCCAAGCAGCGCTGAAAAAGCGCACTACCACCGAAAGTATCGATCAACTCTTACTGCACCGCTTCTGGGGCTTGGTGGTGTTTGTCGGTATGATGTATGTGGTCTTTCAATCGGTATATACATGGGCGGGACCGTTCATGGATTTGATCGAAGGCGGCACGGGTGCGCTGCAAAAAATTGCTTCCGACGCATTGGCTTCGATGCCGATGCTACAGAGCTTGATCGCCGACGGCATCATTGGCGGAGTGGGTGCTTTCGTGGTGTTTTTACCGCAGATACTGGTACTATTTTTGTTCATTTCACTACTGGAAGAATCCGGCTACATGGCGCGCGCGGCGTTTTTAATGGACAAGCTATTTCATTGGTGCGGCTTAAACGGCAAAAGTTTTGTGCCGCTGCTTTCCAGCTATGCCTGTGCGATTCCCGGGATCCTAGCAACTCGCACGATCAGTGATCCCAAAGCACGGATGATCACCATTCTAATCGCACCGCTGATGAGTTGCTCGGCACGCCTACCCGTTTATCTACTTCTGATCGGTGCGTTTGTGGAACCGCGCTACGGTCCAGCAGTCGCAGGTGCGACATTGTTTGCCATGCACTTCGTCGGCGCGATCCTCGCGGCGCCGATCGCGTGGTTACTTAATCAAACACTCAATCAAGGCCAAAAGCCAAAACCATTCCTGATGGAGTTACCCCCCTATCGTGCACCGCGCTTCAAAACCATGGTTTGGCGTATGTACGAGAGCGGTAAAGAATTCATCATACGCGCAGGCACAGTGATCTTTGCGATGACCGTCATCATTTGGGCGCTGCTTTATTTCCCTCGACCTGCCGAGGTCGAAACAACTGTCACCGATTCCTACCAGGCCGAGTTGGCCGCTCTGGCAACTCAGCATGACTTAACCGAAGACGAGCTCAGCAAGCGCATCGATGCGGCATATTTGGAACAGAGCTACATGGGCCGATTTGGTAAATTTGTGCAACCTGTGTTCGCCCCTGCGGGCTATGATTGGAAAATCACTGTTGGCGTATTGGCAAGTTTTCCAGCCCGCGAAGTGATCATCTCGACACTTGGTATTACGTATGCTCTGGGTGGCGAAATCGATGAGGAATCCAATGACCTACGCGACACACTCACTCAGGCAAAATGGGAAAACGGTCCACGCACAGGCGAGTCGGTGTTTAACATTCCAGTGGCCCTTTCGATCATGGTATTCTTTGCTCTTTGTATGCAATGCGGTGCGACACTCGCCGTCATCGCCAAAGAGCTGAATTGGAAGTGGGCGATCGGAAGCTTTTTTGCGCTCACCACGGTCGCCTGGATTGCGGCTGTGCTAACCTACCAAATCGGCATGTTGTTTGCATAAAGAGGCATTCGTTGCTAGGTTTTTTAGTATACCTATCAGGTTCCGTTAATACTCAGCTTGAATTTACGATTCAAAATCGCGGGGTAAACCCGCTCGCTACGACATCACCAAGATTCGCGGGGTCAATCCGCTCGCCACGACATCACCAGGATTCGCGGGGTCAATCCGCCCATTACATTACTGCAGCAACTCGCTTTATATTAGGATAGAAAGATTAGAGATACGGATACTCACCTCCCATGAAATACCTCGAAATTATTCTGGTCGGCTTGATTTTACTCGGCGCGGTCTTTTATTTGCACAAGACCTTCTTTCCAAAAAAGAAAGGCGGCTCCAGCTGCGGCTGCGGCACCTCGGAGTGCAAGGTGCCGAAGGCAACGATCGAGACGAACAAGCAAACTCCCAATTAGCCAAAAACAAAGCCAAACCAGATGTTGCCCACATTATTAATTGATTCTTGCCACGACCTCATCAACCGAGGCGTCAAGCAACTCGACATGCCAGTCGGAATCGTCAGCCATATCTATAACGATCTATACGAGATCGTCACGATTAACAGTGAGATGGATGAGTTTATCCAAGGAGCCGTCTTCCCGCTCAGTAAAACTTATTGTCGAGATGTCTATCGCACGGACAAAACGATCGCGATCACCGAAATTGATCATGTTCTAGGCATGCAACTCCACCCGCTATATGTGAGCCTGCCAGTTGAAGCCTATATCAGCGCGCCGATTCATCATGACGGCAGCGTCTGGGGCACCGTTAACTTCACTTCTGCCAAGATCCACCCGGCTTTCACCAAAGCTCAGATTGAGCTCGTCGAACAGTATGCAGAGACGATCGGCAAATGCTTGGCAGAGGTCGATCTAGTCTCGCGTGCCCCTTGGGATGTTTAATTAGCTAGGCAAGTCTGAACCTATCGTCTGCTTCGAGGCAAACACCACCGACTCTACGCAGACCATTCACCTCAACACCGAGACACGCCCCTAGGCCTCCACTATTCTGTAGCGAAGTATCGCTATTTCTGCTTCAACCAGCCCAGCCCATCAGCAATCTCACGAAGCTCCTTTGCGGGCTTGTAATCTGCGGCAATGATGTCGAAACGCTGTAAGTAAGACAGTGCGTGGTGCAAGTCCATGACTTGCTGGCGCTGTATCTCCAGTTCCTTAGTGGAAAGATCCTTAAATTGCTCTACTGATTCTGAGACTTGTCGATTGCATACATCCCATGCTGCGGAATTGCTAGCATACATCTGAGACTCGAGTAAGCGCATCATTTGATCCCAGCCTTGCATATTGGCCGCGCTGGCACGCACCTCTGCTCCGATCTCCGCGCGCTTGGCAGTCGTTGCCGCTGCGGAAAGTCGACCATCGGTGCCACCGTCTGCAGGACGCGGGCGTAGTGGTCGAAGCCAAATATTACGATAGCGCACAGGGTTGCCGTGGTCTTGCAGCGCAACTGGCCCCACATCTGGATACGGTTGATTCAGCGGCTTGCGCTTTTTATGGCCACCACCACCATCCAGCGGCGTGCTGTCCTGTACCACAACGCCATTAACGAGGACAGTCATCGAGCCTTCATCAAGCGACACGCCATCGCGCACGATCGGACGACGGTAAATAATATCATAGCTCTGCCATTGGCCCGGTGCCCGCAGCGCATTGACCGCCGGCGGCATGACTCCATAAACGGCACCTGCCGAGCCATCCGGATAAGTGGGGTTATTAAAATTATCGAGCACTTGCACTTCGATGCCGCCCGGTAAGAACACACCGCTATTGCCACGCTTCTGCCCCTCTCCAGGCAGCTGCTGCGCATGCGACCATTCGATGTGCAACTGGCAATCGCTAAACTGCTCTTTAGTCTGAATATATCCGGCGCCGCGGACAGCTAACAGATAGCCATCTTGCACGACCCAATCGGCTTTGCGCTTCTCTTCGGGCCTGGCATGCACCCAATTTCCAAACGATTCCTCAGTGCCATCAAACAGCACTACCGCATCCGAGGGCGCTCCACCCACGACCGCAGCTGGCTCGACCCGAGGTGGCTGCGGCCGGTTCTCGTCGTGCACTGCCCATGGATGATTGGCGTCTGGTGCAGCGCCATAAAAAGCTGCATCTAATGAACTGGCCAGACAAGCAGCTGCGAAAAGAGTGAGTGAGCAAGGTTTCATGTTTTAGATAACTTTTAGGGATAAAGAAAATTACTTAATTTCGCGGATGCGGATATTGCGCCATTCGATTTCGACACCAGCCACCTTATGCGAATGTACTTGCAGGCCGATCAAACCGCTAGGGAATTGTTGGTAGCTTTCAGGGTCATTCAAATCCGCGATTTGTTTACCGTTGATCCATGTTTGAATAATCGCTCCTTTTGCTAATACACGATAGTGGTTCCACTTGTCATTTTTAAACACGCTGTGCGCGTTGACTTTGGAATCTTTCGACTGTGGCTCTGGTGAACGCCAGCCACTGTAAGCCTCGCCATAAATATAACCGGACTGCCCGGGGCTGTGCTCGATCTCAACTTGCGGCCCTTGCACGTGGCCTTTCGCGACGTCATCGTTCTGCAAGGAACGGATCTGCACGCCGGAGTTGATTACGCCGCACTTCACCTCAAATTCGAGCTCGAAATCGCCGTAGGTTTTGTTGGTGCAAAGAAAAGAATTGGGGCTCTTTAATACCGAACGTCCCACGATCACACCGTCGCGCACTTCATAGGTGGCGGTGCCATTATTCTGCGTCCAACCATTCAAGGTCTCACCGTCAAACAGCGACTGCCAGTGCTCACTACCACAGCAAGCATCAACATTCGGCATCTTAAGCTTGGCGCTCGGAGTGACATCAGCCTTAAGGTCGCCACAGGCAAATTGAATGCCTGCGAGGTAGTGCTTCAACATCAGTGGGTTGGAATAAATCTCATGGTTGTGCCCGAGACTCGAGTAAAACACGCGGCCCTTGCCAATCCCCTGTACCCAAGACACCGCATAATCGCCGTCCGTTCTGCGGAGTGGCATTCTCTCATGCGGCGGATCGCTACGCTCGACATCTATGCTCAACAAGATGCGGAGCTTCTCACGTGAATATGGCTCATCCTTGAACTGGTAGATCTCATCTTTGATGCGGAAGTCGGACTGCCCGCCAAACACTGGCTGTAGCAGTGCGTGCTCGGGCTCTTCGACATTGATGGTCACCGTGTGGCCCGCCATCCATGGGTGGCCGTTGAAATAAGCGCCCATCACATCGCCGTAGGCCTTATGCTTGTAACAAGAATCGGTGGCAGAGTGGATACCAACCAGTCCCCCGCCCTGCTCCACGTATGCGAGCAAATTATCCACCAAGCGATTGTGCCGGGCCTGTAACCACGCCCAATCTTCCTTTGAAAATTCCTTACGTTGCTTGCCGGGCGGCATGAAGAAATCCTGCGTTGGACTGAGCAGCACCACCGCATCGAAGTCGTTCAGCGCTTCTGCTTCGAAGTTGGCGGGATCGTCGCTGACGATTGCTTGGTAGGCACCAGTGGCTGCACCGAGTCGCTCTAAAGCTAGTTTACCTGTAGGAATCGAGGCATGACGATAACCTGCGGTGGCGCTGTAAACCAGGACACGACGCGCTGCTTCTGGAGCAATAATTGCAGTTTGCGGAAGCGCAGCTTCGATCGCCCGCAGATGATGCGGCGCAACAGGCTTGTCGTTAAAGGTCGGCACCCAAGTGGACGCCGCACTGAGTGAGCACGCCAACAAAAGCGAAGAAAGGTAAGCAGAAGTATTCATTTTTGGGAGAAGTCGAACAGCGGTTGAAAAACAAGCCTGCCCCAGATGTTCAGCAGAGGCAGACTCAATTAACAAACTAGGCTTCGGATGTCGGTTCGAGCGGCTTGCTCTTAACTGGCTTCGACTCAGCATCGATATCGACATCCATCGCCGAGCGAATGTCTTGTTCGATACCGGACGTGGCTTTCTTAAATTCGCGGATCGATTTGCCAGCTGAGCGAAAAAGATCAGGCATGCGCTTTGCCCCGAAAAAGAGCAAGACGACCGCCCCAATCATTAGGATCTCGGGCGTATTCAGATTTTGGATAAATGCGAGTGGTGTCATATTGATAAATTTTACTTACTGTTTTCTAGTGATCGGCTGCATTGCATACTTATAGCTTGCGGGTAATCTGCTTCACCAGATCGCCGACCTGCGGATCATTTTCGACGACCTTCAAACGCTGTGTCACCAATCGACGCTTATGTGCGACCGAGAAATGCTTCGCGGGATTTTCATACACGCTCAATAAATCACGCTTATACTCTAGCGGTAGATCTGCCTGGACAATTGTTACGAGCAAATCAGCTTGCGCTGCGTAAAATGGGTGCGAACGGTGAGTGAGTCGCTTTTTTAAGCTACGTGCGGCATCACTGCGCTCTTTGTCCGTGGCGGACTCAGCACTCGCAATCGCGACCCACAAGTCACCATCATCGAGTGTTTCTTGCAGAGGCCAGCGCTGCAACGCGCTGATTGCCGCAGGGCGCAGAGCTGAATCGTTATCCGCAAAGATTCCCTGTAAATAAGCCACCACTAACTTCGATGCTACGCTATCTAGGATTTCAATGACTGCTTGGCGGGCCGCGTCATTGTCGGCCGATTCAAGCGTCGGATAATAGAGTTCGCTCCATTGATACTCTGGAGCGCCGAAGTTTGCCGACAGTCGCTTCAAGCTACGCTGAGCCTCACGAGATTGAGCATTACCTGCAGTGGCAATATTTAGTAAACTTTGGATACTTGCAGCATTACCAATCGATTCGAGTGACTTAAACGCCGCCTGCTTTAATTTGACATCTGCCGGGCCAGAGATGATCCCGTTGAGCAATGCAGTCGCTCCAGATATATTACGAAGCTCTAATACTTTGATCGAAGCGATACGCGACGCGTTATCGGCACCGCTCTCCACAGTCGCCAAGGCTTTTTGATCAGCCGCCGGCGCCTGCAGACGCGCCAAGGCATTTGCTGCATTCATATCTTTGCTGTTGGCGGAAAAAGCCTGATAGAGCGGCTCAAAGCTCGCATCGCCGCCGACATTCCCCAACGCATGGATGATACAAGCATTTAGGACCCCCTCCGCGTTCGGTAGCAAGGTCAGCAATTCCGTTTCGTAAGCGGCCAGGCTTTGTTCACCGATCGCGGTGACGATCACCACCTGATCATTCACGCTGGCACCTGGGAGATGGGCAACAACAACTGCACACAAAGGAGCTGAACCACTGGCCAAAGCTGCCTGAATAAACAACACACGTCCGGGAAAGTCTGGCTTAACCAAGACCACTTCCAGCACTTGCTTGGCACGCTTCGAATCACTCGCTGCCAACTGCTTAAACGCGCCTGCACGAATGACGCCGCTCACGCCAGTACCTGCGAGAGTATAGGCCGTGTTGGCATCGACCCCGACCTGAAGAAGCGCCATTTCGATCAACGCCTTGGTTTCGTCACTGGTACTGTTGCGTGCGTTCAAAAGCGCAGGCACCACGGCGTCATTGCCGAGTTTGCCCAAAGCTAAAGCTGAGGCAGCCTGCAGCGCGGGATTTGAAGACTGCAATAGTTCAGCGATCGCAGGTGCGGCATCGACCGCGCCACGAGTGGCGAGCGCATCCATGTAAGCGGCACGGTCTACCTCGAAGCCCTGAGTCAGAGCCGCAAGCAAATAAGCTTCCGCCTTCGCGCCAGGTATCGCAACAAGTGCGCGACGAGCGCTATCACGCACATTCGGTTCGCTATCGCCAAGCAGCGCATAGGCTGCATCAGCTCCCGCATCAGTGCCGAACAGTTCCAACATACGAATCAAATACAGACGTCCAGCAAGCGGTAAGCCTTCGGCACCGAGTTGCGCAATCACGTCTGCCTCAAGAGCCAGGCGCTCAGCAGCAACCGCACTGGGAGCCGTGGCCTCAGCAAAGGCTTGCTTGAGATCCAAACGTGCCTGCATACGTGCCGCATAGTCATCGCCTCCAAGCGTATTGACGACACTCGGCACATCCACGGCAAAGACTAAGGACGCTGCGCAAGCGGCGAAGAGAGATAAAACTGTTTTTTTCATTTCTGGTAAATTCAAAGGGTTCATGCGGGGAGTTCGTAGCCTGCCCGGCGTGGACGGTCCTGCCAGCGTTGGGCGTCCGCATCGCCGACTATTTGCTCTGCCACGGGGTCCCATTGGATCGGACGGTTCAAGCGCTCGGCGATTCCAGCCAATTGGCAAATAGTGGCGGTACGATGGCCGATCGTCGCCGGGCAAATGGTTTTTTTGCGAGAATGGATTCCATCCAGCCAATTGCGCTTGTGATCGACCGACCGGTAGAGTTGCACATCCGATGGACTCAGCGGGCGACTGACCAAATCAGCAGGTGTGCTTTCGATCTTTTCCGCTCGGCTCACGCAGACTTCGCCCTCGGTGCCGATAAAACGAATCATGTGTCCCTTGCGGTTCGGATGGTCGCGAATGACTCTGACGCCGTCATCGTATTCATACGATGCATACTTCTCCCCATTGTATCCCTTAGGAGTAAATTTAACCGGGCCCGAATCATCGCGCCCGAGTGCCCATTGAGTGATATCGAAATGGTGCGCACCCCAGTCGCCGTTTTTACGGGAACCGTATTCCCAGAAGCGGCGCCAACCGCCACTGTAACTACCTTGCACACGCGCTGCGGTGTAAGGCTCGTAAGGTGTCGGCCCCAGCCACTTGTCGTAATTAAAACCTACGGGAATCGGCTCTTCCGCACCCAGCACTGCCGGCGGGAAGCCCCCCAAACTAGCATACACTTCTTTGATCTGGCCAATCCAGCCATTGCGCACGATTTCGGCCGCCTTGCGAAATGCATTGCTGGAACGCTGCTGCGAGCCAACCTGAAGAATCGTGCCATAGCGCGCTTCCGCAGCCACCATCGCTTTGCCCTCTTCAATCGTCAGCGTCATCGGCTTTTCGACATAGACATCCTTACCCGCACGCATCGCGGCAATCGCGATCGCCGCATGCCAGTGGTCAGGGGTCACAATAAATACCGCATCCACTGCGGGATCATTAATGACGTCCTCATAATCCGGTGTCGCCACAACATCTTTGAAGTTCCAAGCCGACATCTTTTGCTTAGCAGCTGCCAACTTGTCTGGCTTTACATCGCAGACGTAAAGCGGCTGCACATCCGGATGATGGACAATACCCATGTGCGCACCCATCATGCCGCCCATACCGATGAAGCCCATATTGATGCGACCGTTCGGCCCGACGCGACCATTCAGACCGAGCGTCTCAGCGCGAAGAATCATTGGAGCGGCATACAACGATGCGCCTAAAACCGCGCCCTGTTTCAGGAAATGGCGACGTGAGGACTGAGTATTTTTTTTCATTAAATAATATAAAGTATGTTACTACGGCTTACTGCTTTTCTTGATCAAACGCCGCATCGAAGGCGACGTTGCTCGGTGCGAAGTCTAAGCTACGCGTAAAGCGGCAGGCCTCGGCTCCACCGTGAAAACGATCCATACGAGAATCTTCCCACTCGATCGACAGCGGTCCGTTGTAGGCTACGTCATTGAGTGCGACGATGACTTCCTCGAAATTAATATCGCCACGCCCTGGCGAACGAAAATCCCAATAGCGACGTGCGTCTCCAAAGTCAGTATGACCACCAAAGACACCGACGTCACCATTGCCGTGCCCCCACCATGCGTCCTTAACGTGCGCATGAAAGATATAAGCCCCGAAGTCGCGAATGAATTTCACGTAGTCCACACCTTGATAACCGAGGTGACTCGGGTCGTAGTTAAATCCGAAACGTGGGTGATGGTTGATCGCCTCAAGTGCTGTGGCGGCGCTGGCAATATCAAAGGCAATTTCAGTCGGGTGTACTTCGAGCGCAAAATACACATCCTCCTGCTCAAACACGTCGAGAATCGGCGTCCAACGATCGGCAAAGTCTTGAAAACCGGCCTCGATTTGACCGGGCACGATTGGCGGAAAAGAATACAACAGATGCCAAATCGACGAACCAGTAAAACCATTGACCACCACACGCTCGGGCGCACCACCTGGTTTGGCATCGAAGAACTTGCGCGCCGCACGAGCGGTATCCTGCATTTCTTTGGCTGCGCGCTGACGCACACCTTCGGGCTCGCCGTCGCCGTAGATTTCAGGAGATAGGATCGCCGCGTGACGCGCGTCGATGCGATCGCAGACTGCTTGGCCGACCAGGTGACTGGAAATCGCGTAGCAGGTCAGGCCATTGGCCTCCAACAGCTCCCATTTCTTGGCGATATAGTCCGGCTCTTTGAGCGCGGCCTGCACGTCGAAATGGTCGCCCCAACAGGCGAGTTCGACACCGTCGAAGCCCATCTCTTTAACTTTGGGTGCCAGTTCGGCGAGTGAAAGATCGGCCCATTGACCGGTGAAAAGTGTAACAGGACGTGACATAGTTAATATTGTTGGTTGGAAGTTGTTAGTTGGAAGGTTGCAGCAAATGGATCGCGGCCGCGTTGTTGTTGGCTTGAGCAATGGATAGAGCGGTCTCGCCATTGACTGCGTTGACAGAAGGATCGACACCGGAATCGAGCAAAAGTTGCACCATCTCGGCACTGCCGCTGGCAGCTGCTTCGTGCAGAGGCGTGCCGCCGCGCTCGCTCAGTGCTTTAGGATTGGCGCCGCCGTCGATTAGGACTTTGGCAATCGCCAGTCGGTCTTTTGCTGCGGCATTGTGCAGCGGCGTCCAACCGGCTTTGTCCCATTCGTCGGGCTTTGCATTGGCTTTGAGCAGTGCAATCGCGACTTTCGGCAGATCGCGATCGACGCAAAGATGTAGCGGTGTGCGCTTGCTGGAATCGGGTTGATTCACGTCCGCGCCAGATTTGACCAGCACAAGTGCGATCTCATCCTTCTTACGCAAAATAGACTGATTAAGCGGTGAGAGCTTCGGATGCTCACCTTTCATCGCACGCTCAGGATGCGCTGCGAGTTGCAGTTGCACTTCCGCTAGATCACCCCGCGCAATTGCTTGGTCGATACTACTATATTGCGATACTCCAGCGCAGAGCAACGGAGCAGCCAGTGACAGAGACAGAGACAAATACAGAATAAATCGATGCATCACTTATTTTAATCAAGTACTGTCCACTTGCCATCCTGAGCACTCGAGGCAACAGCCGCTTCAATGAAAGCTAGACCGATACGGCCATCTTCGACAGTGGCATATTTGGAGCCATCGGCGTTGACAGTTTCCTCGGCATTGTAAGCGCGCACATCACATTCAAAGTCACGGTGTAAGCGTGCCAGTGCATCGTGGAAGCCTTCACCATGACCTGATGGCAGCGTCGGCTGGCTCATCAAATCATCCGGCAGTTCACCCAGAAAACCATCATTGGCAGTGACCTCGCCGCGCCAGTAAATGCGATCTGGTTGCCCCGGTAGCATCACCTTCACGGCTTCTGAGTCTTCTTGGCGCCAGACTAGCGTGCCGAGGCTGCCATTCACTTCGATGCTCAGGTCGTTCTTATGACCGATACAAATTTGCGAAGCGCGCACCAGTGCTTTGGCGCCATTGGACAGTTCACAATAAGTGGTGAAGTGATCATCTAGCGAGCGACCTTCGACCATCGATTCTAAACGCGCTGAAACCTTCGATACGTTCAAGCCCGTCACATAGCGCAACTGCATCAACGCATGCGTGCCAATGTCACCGCCACAATTTGAAGCACCGGTCTTGTTCGGATCCGCACGCCACTCGGCTTGCTGAACACCCTGCTCTTCAGCCTTTCCCGCGAGCCAGCCTTGAATGTAGGACGAGTCCACCCAGCGCACGTCTCCGATCAAACCGCTTTGCACGATATGTCGCGCCAAGCGAGTACTCCAATGGCCGAGGTAGGTATGCGCCACTGCAAATGGAACCTTCGACTCTTCAACGACAGCAGCAAGTTGCCGCGCCTCGGCATGATTCAATGTTAGCGGTTTTTCACAGAAGACTGGAATCCCCGCCTTGATTGCTTTCAGCGAAGGCGCGAAATGCGCATGATTAGGCGTTACCACCACCACGTAGTCTAGTCGCTCAGCTACGGGTAATGCTTCTTGCGCTTCAATCATGTCGTCGTAGCTCGCGTATCCCTTGATTGGATACGGCCAGTTCGCAGCATCTTCGAGAGCCGATTGTGGATTACTTCGAAGTGCAGCTGCCACCACGCGACGCGTGCCATCAAAGTGAATGGCTTTCTGATGCGGATGTGCAAAGAAGGCACCACCGCCGCCGCCGATGAGACCGACATTGAGTGTTCTTGGAGATGACATAGTGAGGCGTATTTAAAATGCGGTTTCTTCGTCAGAATGGGTGCCACCAAGAACCTTCGGCTTGTAGCCGCCCTGGCCCTTGAAGTAGAGAATCAGACCGATATAGCAGACCAGCATAAAGGCCGGGAACATGCACATCTTAGCCAGTGCACCCTGCGTCTCACGCTCTTGAATATTAGTGACCTGTACCTGCTCTTCTACTGTCAAATCAGCAAGCGCATCACTATTTAGCGCGGTGTATTGTCCAAGCAGATAATCGCTCTCTTGCGTGACTTGTTCGTAGGCAACTGGCAGTTCTACTTGAATCGCGGAAGTTACCGAGCTTTCCTGCAAGTAACCGATAAAGGGACCACCCAAGATACCGACACTGAGCATGCCGATGCCAGCAATCGCATTCAGCGTCAGCGCCCCACCCTTTGGTGTTTGCTCGGCGACCACACCGAGCATGGTTGGCCAAAAGTAGGTTTTAGAGACACCGTAGATAGTTGCAGCAAAGAAGATAAAACCAACCGCAGTCGCAAACGACAGCAGGTACAAACCAACAATGGCCAGCGCAGAGCACATCGCCAATAGGCCAAGCGGACCAAACTTATTGATAACTGGGCCGGCATTAAAACGCAGCACCATCATAATCACCGAAGTGTAAACCAGCACCCAGGTCGGATCCCAACCAGCGGCGTGCATTGGTTTTTCCATCAGAGCGGAAATCCAGCCGTCGGTGCCAAGCTCTGTCGTCGCCAATGGCATCATGATCACCACCAACACCAACAGCAGTGGGTTACCCAAAGAACGGCCATAGAATGCAAAACCAAGAACCGACACAGCGATCAAGCCCCATGTCATACCAGCGGACCAGGCGAACACGCTGCCCAACTGCGAGAAGATCAGATAGAATGCGATGAACGCACCAGCAGTACCCAACTCAGCCAACATTTCGCGGTAACTCGAACCTGCAGCCACACGCTCATTCACAGGAAATTCGACCTTGGCAAGCATTACCAAGTAGACGAACGCAGGCAGAAACATAAGACCAATCAAGATACGCCAATCATTTGCAACCACGCCACTGAGGCCGATTGCTAACACACCACCGAGCACCAGACCACCGGGCCAGCCAGCATGCAGGATGTTCAACCACTTTGATTTCTCATCCTTGAAAAGTGTCGCGACCACCGGATTGATAAAGGCTTCAACCGTACCATTACCAAGCCCAAGAATTACCGAGCCCCAGTAAAGATAGTTCCAAGCCTTGGCCTGCGCGATGGCGAGATCAGCAACTTCACCGTTGACGATGCCGTAGGCCATTACCGCGAGCGCACCAAAAATCGCATAACAGACAAAACTGAAATACATCGCAAATTTGTAGCCGACTCGGTCAATAATTAAACTGAACAAAATGATACTGATTGCAAAGGGCCAGATGCCCGCGCCAAACAGCACACCGGACTGCACCTTATCGAGACCGAACTGCTCCGGCCAGATGCCACTGTTAATCAAGATTGCCCGAATAATAAAGGCCATCGAGGTGGTAATCAGGGCAATAAAAGAGCCCCAGAATACGGTGCTGTCATTTTTACTATGTTTCATATGTTTTTTTGGGTTGATCGGGATAAATAAATATTAGATATGAGCACGTAAAACCATCGAAGTCTTACGCTGATTACGAGGAGCAGCCGCTTCACTAAAGCTGCGGCGATACTTGAGCGGCGTGATCTTCAGCTCCTGTCGGAAGGCACGCGTCATATTTGTTTGATCATTGAAGCCGCATTGAACTGCGATTTCCGCAAGACCAACAGCGGTTTCGCGCAACATCTTGCACGCAGCATTCAGGCGCGTACGCCTTAGATACATCAAGGGAGTGAGGCCGAAGGTTTTTTTAAATAAACGCTCTTGAGAGCTAACCGAAATCCCGCCCACTTCGGCAATCCCTGCAACTGATAATTTTTCTCGATAGTGTGCGCGCACATGGTTGACGATTCGGCGCATTTCCGGATGTTCCGCATACACCGTATCAGAGTCACGAATCATGCGAGCGACACCAGCCAAACCAATCACCGCATCGTCGTTATCAAACAGCGGAACCTTAGTCGTGCACAACCAGTCGAGCGAACCATCGGCAGAAGGCACCAACTCGATCTGATTATGAATCGCCTGCCCCGTACGAATGACGCGTTGGTCATCCGCATAGAATCCATCTGCCAAGAAATCGGGGCTATAATCATAATCCGTTTTACCGATCATCTTCTCGATCGATTGCTCACCGAGCGTCTGCGCAAAACTTCGCCCGCCGCCCATAAAACGACTCTCGCGATCCTTCACAAAGAAAAACGCTCCGGGCACGCAATCAAACAAAGACTCCATCATCTGCCCGGGACGCAAAGTCTGAAAAAAAGACTCTTGCAGAGAATGGGGTATATATTCGTCTTGGAAATACTGTACCATTGATCAGATAAAACAAAACAACCTGACGCAATACGACAAGAAATTAATCTTATATATTTTTAAATACTTTCACCGCACGCAATAAAATTTCTACAAAATGTAATCGTAATATATTGCAAAACAACAACTTATATTATTTAATGTGTATGATTATTTATGCTTAATGGCGCCATCTAATAAATAATTAATCCGCGACATCAGCTTGGTAATTTGTATAAAATACCAGTCGTGCACAACGACCACACTTTTTGAATACGCATCATCGAAACAGATAATAAGCGGCTGGTTCTGAATCTGATAAAATGCTCGATCAAGTCACACGCATTGCGCTGGAAAATAATACACTTTTAAATTCAGGCCAACCATGCACTCACAAGCAGCCCGAAATGATCCAATTTCATGACGATATTTGTCAATAATTGAATAAATTATAAAATCTAATAGCCTACATAAGGTAAAACGAAAAACAGAAATATAACCTATAAAACTATAATAGGCATATATTTACAATAAATACTAACGTATTTAATCGATCTATTATAGTATTTAAGGAGATCGGATTCACAAAAAAACACATTGATTCGATTGCAGTTTTTCGCATAAATTGCAACAACTTCATCGATCCGGTGTCTAGATCCCTTTAACACATATACTATTTATGGCCTCCAAAGATAAATACTCCAACGACCTCGGGCTCACACTCGGCATGCTCACGCTCCGCATTTGGCTTGGTTGCCGCGCGATCTTAACTGGGATTGAGAAATATGCCGGCACCAACAGCAGCGACAAAGATGTCCTCATTGATGGCGTGCCCAATAGCTACGGACTCACTGATACAGTCACAGGCAAGGTTTACTCGCTCAGTAACTACCACGGGGTGCCAGTTCCGCTTTACGAAAAGTTCAGCAACGAGCCACTGATCCCGACTTGGGGGCTCAACCTTTACGACACGATCCTCGGCCCCGCTCTAATCCTCCTCGGTCTTGGCGTATTACTGGGCATTGCGCAACGCATCTCATTATTTGCGATGGGCTTAGTCTACACTAGCCTCACCTTCGGTCTGATCCTAATTAATCAGAGCTCCGGCGTCGCCTGGCTTGGTGTGCATATTATTATGGTCGTGATGGCACTGGCACTCGCAAAGCACAATCGCTTCGCAGTCCTCAAAAAATGGTAACCCCAGCCAAGACTTTAGCATGAATTTAAAACTCCCAGCTCTTTCTCGACGTGACTTCCTCGCCAAGTCCACCCTCGGCGCAGGCTTGGTGCTTGGTGCGCCCTCGATTTTACGTGCCAAACAAGCAGGCGCTCCCGCCGACGACATCCGCGTGGGCTTCATCGGTTGCGGCAAGCAACACGAAGTGCTGTTTAACGCGATGGTCAACATCCCAGGCATTCGCTACGTCGCCGCCTGCGATATCATGAAAGCCCGCGTCGGTCGGACCTTTTCTACCATCAAGTCGCGCTTCGACACCAACATCAACCGCTACCTCGATGCCGAGGAGATGCTCGAAAAAGAAGAGCTCGATGCGGTATTTGTTGCTACACCCGACTTCTGGCACGCTCCACACACCATCATGGCGCTCGAAGCCGGCTGCGATGTGTATTGCGAAAAGATGATGTCTAACACCCTCGAAGGCGCGCGCAGTATCGTCGCCGCAATGGATCGCACTGGTAAACTTTGTCAAATCGGCCACCAGCGCCGCAGTAATCCACGCTACCGCTACACGCTGGATCAGCTCATTCAAAAAGAAAAAATTTGCGGTCAAATCGTTAACATTAACGGCCAGTGGAATCGCGCACTTAGCTCATCGCAGGACATCGTATCCAAGCCATCGATTCTGCCAGACGCTGAAACACTCCGAAAGGCCGGCTTCAATCTGGGCGCGGATCACGAACTGTCACTCGACGAACTGCGCCATCGTTTTTTGAATTGGCGCTTTTACACCGCGCTCTCAGGTGGACCAATCTCCGACCTAGGCGCCCACCAAATCGACATTTTCAATTGGTACCTTGGCTGCCAGCCAACTTCGCTAATGGCATCCGGAGGTCGCAGCTACTTCAAAGATCGTGAGCATTTCGACAATGTCATGTGCATCTTCGACTATGATACCCCACAAGGTAATGTACGCGCATTTTACCAAGTATTGACCACCACTAGTTCTGGCGGTGGTTATTACGAGTCCTTCATGGGCGCCGAAGGTACCATCAACATTTCTGAGCGCGAAGCCTACACCAAGATTTACAAAGAGTCGGGAGCCGATAGCGCTAAATGGGATAATCTGGTGAGCCGCGGTCTCCTCAAGAAAGAAGCCGCTGGCAAAGCCGCGGGTGGCGCTGATGCCATCGCCTCTTACGAGTCGGCTCCACCTGACGAATATGCACTGCCTGGCGGCCTAAGCAAAGCACCGCACCAGCCGCATATCGAGAATTTCTTGGACACCATTCGTGGCAATGCTAAGCTGACTTGTGATGCACGCCATGCCCTCGAATCCGAGGCGCCCATCTATTGGGTCAATCACGCAGCCAACACCCGAGAAACCATTCATTTCACCGACGAACACCTACACACTTAGAGAAACTTGAGAGCTGAAACTTGAGAGCTGAAACTTGAGAGCTGAAACTTGAGAGCTGAAACTTAAGAGCTGAAACTTGAGAGCTGAAACTTGAGAATAGAGAGCAGTGATTTCACTGCACTTTCAACCAACCACTTCCAACCAACAACAATACCATGAAAAATCTAATCCTTCTTTCCCTTGCCAGTAGCGCATTAATATTCACTGGCTGCGGCGACAAAGCGGCATCCGACGACAGCGCATCTACTCCTGAAGCGGCTGCCAGCACTGGCAGCATGCCACTTACCACCGAGATTCCACCGGAATTAATTGAAGGTACACCGCAGCCGATCAAAGTCGATAACCTCGAAAAGGCGCCCAACAGCGCGCCCGTAATGATGGTTCCTGAAGGCACCGTGCTGCTCTCTGCTGGCAAGACCGTCACCGGTAGCGACGACTTCCCAATCATTGGCGAACTCGAATACATCACTGACGGCGACAAAGAAGCTGGCGAAGGTTACTTTGTCGAGCTAATGGACGGCGCACAGTGGGTGCAGATCGACCTCGAAGCGCCATCTGAGCTCGCAGCGATTTGGGTATGGCACTACCACTCTCAAAAGCGCGCGTACCACGATGTCATCGTGCAAGTTTCAAACGATCCTGAGTTCGCAACTGGTGTGACCACATTATTCAACAACGACTACGACAACTCGGCAGAGCAAGGCAAAGGCTCCGACAAGCCTTACGTCGATACACGCTACGGCAAGCTGATCGATGCCAAAGGCAATAATGCACAATACGTTCGCCTCTACAGTAACGGCAACACCGCCAACGACATGAACCACTACATCGAAGTGGAAGTCTACGGCAAGTAAGCACCGCATTTAGATTGTAGCATCAAATGCGCATGCAACATATGGTTTTCTTACTTCATTTGTCCCCTCAACATGGGACAGACTATACGAGCGAAATCAGATAGAATTGATGACCATGACGACTCAAAGCGAATCAATGATATCAGTTTGGATAAATAAATCATGGCATGTGACCGCGGCATGCGCCTGTCTTTTGACAGCAGCTTGTTCGTCTGAAAAAGCTTCGCAAGCTGGCGAGCAAAGTGAAGCAAATGATCCGCACCAACGCTCTCTGCTAGCATTGCCCGAAGAGGTTAGTTTTAATACTCATGTCCGCCCGATCCTCTCCGACCGCTGTTTCGCCTGCCATGGCCCAGATGTCGACAATCAAGCGAGTCCATTTAGGTTGGACAGCCAAGAAGCCTCTCGCCTGAACTTGGCAAACGACGGTGAAGTTGCGCGCTACGGCATAGTGCCTGGCAAACCCGATGAGAGTTTGTTGCTTAGCCGAATATTGCATGCAGATCCCAACGAAAAAATGCCCCCACCTGCGGCCAAGAAAAAAGGCGTCAGCGACGATGAAGTGGCGATCCTGCGCCAATGGATCCTGAATGGTGCGGAATATGAAAAACATTGGGCCTTTGTTCCCGCCACCAAGCCCAACTTGCCCGCAGTCAAGCAAACCGCTTGGATCAAAAATGAGCTCGATCATTTCGTACTGGCTAAACTGGAAAACCGCCAAATCAGCCCTGCACCGGAAGCCGATAAAGAAACGTTGATTCGACGGGTCTATATGGATCTGACCGGACTACCTCCTAGTCCTGAAGCGATCAGTGCTTTTGTCGGCAA
The DNA here is from genome assembly GCA_017854655.1 of Puniceicoccaceae bacterium. Lineage (GTDB taxonomy): Bacteria > Verrucomicrobiota > Verrucomicrobiia > Opitutales > Coraliomargaritaceae > Lentimonas. Next base: position 24,384 of record JAFMHF010000007.1, read on the forward strand.
TGAATCGCCTGCTGCCTTTGAAGCAATGGTCGACGAGGTTCTCGCCTCGCCCCACTATGGCGAACGCTTAGCGACCGACTGGCTAGACGCCGCCCGTTACGGAGATACCAACGCCAGCCACGTCGACATGATGCGCACCAGTTGGCCATGGCGAGATTGGGTGATCAACGCCTTCAATCAGAATATGCCCTACAGCCAGTTCATTATCGAACAGCTAGCTGGGGATTTACTGCCCGATCCAACCGATGCGCAAAAGGTAGCCACTTCATTCAATCGCAACCATCCAATCACCAACGAGGGGGGCGTCATTCCCGAAGAGTACTTGATTGAATATGCGGTGGACCGAGTCAGTACGATGGGCTCTGCAATGATGGGACTGACCTTGGCCTGCGCACGTTGCCATGATCATAAATTCGACCCCATTTCTCAAGACGACTTCTATAGCTTCATGTCGTTTTTCAACAACATTCCGGAAAGAGGGCTGGAGGCCCAGCAGGAATTCCGCGCCTATGCCTACCCTCCGTTTATTACAGTCTATTCGGATGAACAGAAAATGACCCGTGCGTCTGCGGATGCAGTGCTGCAAGAAGTAGCCACTTTAAAGAAATTAAAAGGAAAGAATGCAGTCAAAATTCCTGCCAATGAGTACGCAGTACAATGGCAGGCACTTACGCTGGACAGTGCACACAGCGATCAGAAAAAGCTAGCGCCGCTCGTTTCGATCAAAAGCCAGAAACAACTACGAAATAACGCGAACAATAAGATCACTCAGATCAGCGATTCGAAAAAAATTGTGCTTCGGGCCGACATCGGTTTGGATGCCGCTCTCACCCTTGGCTTCAAGGTTCCAGGGACTCCCTTCAACACCATTCGGGTGGAGGCAAGTCCCAAGGAAATGGGCAAATTGTTCCACCCCGACCAGTCGGAAAACATCATTTCTGAAATCGAAGTCAAACTGCGCAACGGCGACAGCACGCAAACACTTGAACTGATTTCCGGCTATAGTTCGTTGCCTTCGGGGCCTGAAACAGGCATCACCCAGGCGCTCGATAACAATCCATCCAGCGCTTGGAATCAGGGGCTACATAGCGACGAACACCACTTCTTTCTGCAACTCAAAGAACCCGTCACCGCCGCGCAAGGAGAATTGCTTGTTCGTTTTCGTTACGTAGGCAATCAAACCCAAGGAAAGTTCAACAATGATCTGGTCGTCTATGCGGGGAACACTCCGCACGACCTCGATAACGCAGTGGCGCTGATTCCAGTCAAAGATCGTCTCGCCTGGCACCAGGATGCGCTGCTGATCGACAGTTTGAACCAAGCTGGTCAAACCAAGCTGACTGCGATCGATTATTTCCGCGCAAAGGTTCAAATGGCACACCTCAAAATGACGGCGGCTCGCTGCATGGTGATGGAAGAAAAAAAGGACATTCAACCGACCTATGTGCTCGACCGCGGCCTTTACGATCAGCCACTCAAAGATCGACCACGCGAACGCGTCACCCCGCCGGTCTTTGACCCAATGCCGGAAGACGCCCCCAAAAACCGACTAGGCTTAGCGCAGTGGCTGGTTGCAGATTCACATCCCCTCACCGCCCGTTTTGCAGTCAACCGTTTTTGGCAGCAACTCTTTCAGCACGGAATTGTTAAAACATCGGAAGATTTTGGCCTGCAGAGTGATCCACCCTCTCACCCCGATCTTCTCGATTATCTTGCCGTTGATTTCCAAGAGAATCAATGGGATGTGAAACGGTTGATGAAAATGATGGTGATGAGCGCGACCTATCGTCAGGCGTCGACCGTTCGCGAGGAGCTCAAAGAAATCGATCCCGACAACAGCTTACTCGCCCGCGCGCCACGCTATCGCTTCCCAGCTGAAGTGATCCGCGACAATGGTTTATCGGCGTCTGGCTTGTTGGTCACCACCATTGGCGGCCCCAGTGTGAAGCCCTACCAGCCCGATGGCTTATGGCGTGAAAAAAGCATGCGTCGCGATATTAATACCGGCATCTTTCAAAGGGATTCGGGCGACAAGCTATACCGCCGCGGCATGTATACCTTCTGGAAGCAAGCTTCGCCACCGCCGCAGATGGAACTGTTTGATGCGCCCTCACGAGAAGCGTGCGTAATGAAGCGGCGCATTACCAGCACCCCGTTACAGGCACTGATGCTAATGAACGATGAAACCTATTTGGAAATGTCTCGCGAACTCGCCACCCGGCTCTTCAACGACGTTGCCGGTTCATGGCAGGAGACTCTGTCGGCCCGACTCACACGTGGCTTTTTGCTAACCACAGGTCGCAGCCCGATCGAATCGGAACTGGAGCATTGGGAAAGCTTCAGTAACGAAAGCCTCGAACGCTTCAACCTCACACCCGAGGATGCTGCTGCGTTTCTCAGCTACGGCGAAAAAACCAAAGACCCAAAAATTCCGGAAGTCGAACTCGCCGCCCTTAGCTTCAGCATGTCGGCCCTACTCAACTTGGATGAAACCCTAACCCGAGACTAGCCCTGCCCGATGAATCCATTTGAAGATCACTACTTAAACATGACTCGCCGGCAGTTCTTCAGCAAAAGTGCTGCAGGAATTGGCGGCCTCGCGCTAGGCTCGTTAATGGGCAACAACCTGTTTGGCAACTCGCCGATGGAAGCTGGATCTTTAGGGGCCCCCCACTTCGCCCCCAAAGCAAAACGGGTGATTTACCTGTTTCAAAATGGCGGCCCAGCGCAACAGGATCTGTTCGATTACAAACCCGGACTCACGGATAAATTCGATCTCGACCTGCCTGATTCCGTACGCGGGGAACAACGCATCACTGGTATGACTTCCGGTCAGGCACGCTTCCCGATTGCCCCCTCGACGTTCAAGTTTAACCGACATGAAAACAATGAGGACGGGCTATGGGTGTCAGAGCTCTATCCACATACCGGAGCGATGGCCAAAGAGCTGTGTGTGGTGAAAAGTATGCACACCTCTGCGATTAACCACGAGCCAGGCATTACCTTTTTACAGACCGGCAGTGAATTGCCTGGACGGCCTTCATTTGGTTCTTGGGCCAGTTATGGGCTAGGCAGCGCCAATGAAAACCTGCCCGGCTTTGTGGTAATGATCAGCCAAGGTTTCGGCAATATGCAGGCCATCTCCTCGCGATTGTGGAGCTCTGGATTCTTACCCAGTGAACACCAGGGCGTGAACTTTCGAGGCTCGGAAAACCCCGTGCTTTTCCTTAAAGACCCCAAAGGGATTAAACGCACCGACCGTAGGCGTATGCTCGACCTGCTCGCGTTGCAAAATCACGAGGAATCCCAGCGCTCCAACGACCCGGAAGTGGCCGCACGGATTTCGCAGTATGAGATGGCATACCGGATGCAAATGTCGGTGCCCGATCTGGCAAACACTCAAGACGAATCTAAAGAGACGCTGGACATGTATGGCCCGAACGTACTGACGCCCGGCTCCTATGCCTCTAACTGCCTGATGGCTCGCCGACTGGCCGAACGCGGCGTGCGCTTTATTCAGCTATATAACCGCGGCTGGGATCAGCACAACAATCTCCCCGATCAAATCAGAAAGCAGGCAGATGCAACTGACCAACCTCAGGCAGCCCTACTGAAAGACCTGAAGCGACGCGGAATGCTAGATGACACTCTGGTCATTTGGGGCGGCGAATTCGGGCGCACTACTTATTGCCAAGGTCAGTTGAGCAAGGATAATTATGGCCGTGACCATCATCCTCGCTGTTTCACTATGTGGTTTGCTGGAGGCGGGATCAAACCCGGCATCAGCTACGGGAAGACGGATGACTTCGGCTATAACATCGTGGAAAATCCTGTGCATGTCCATGATCTGCATGCCACGCTGATGCATTTGATGGGCATTGATCATGAACGCCTTAGCTTTCGTCACCAAGGACGCGACTTCCGATTAACCGATGTACATGGCCACGTGATGCACGATATTCTAGCTTAATGGAACACCCTTTGACTGATTCAAAAATAAAGCGCGCAAGCCCCTGCTCCCGCTTCACCCTCTTCTCAATCATCGCCACAGCGATCATCCTCATCGCGGGGTTGTATCCGTATCCAGAAGTATCCGAAGAAATCGTGATTTTCATTGGCCGCTTCCATCCGCTGGTGGTGCACATGCCGATTGGCTTTATTGCCGCGGTAGTTATTTTACAACTGGTGGCCCTATTCAGTCAGTCCAACCTCCGAATTGGCATCGGCACCCTGCTGTGGTTCAGCATGATCACCGCCATTCTCTCGACCATCATTGGAACCTTGCTGGCCATTCCAGGCGGCTATGATGCTGAGTTACTACTGAAACATCGCCAGTTGGGACTCGGCACCAGCATCGCCACTATCTGGATGCTATGCGCCCATCGATCCAAACGCCGCGGCAGTGGCCTATTTTACAGCCTATCCCTACTGTTCGGTATGGGCTTGTTAGGAGCAACCGGCCATTTCGGAGGCTCTTTAACCCACGGCGACGATTATCTCACCGCCTATCTGCCGGAAGCATTGGGAGGCAAAACCCAAGCCGAACCGATCGATCCTGGCACACCAGAAGATGCCGCCCTATACAGCCGGGTGATACAGCCTATACTCGATGCAAAATGTGTTGCCTGTCACAACGAAGGGAAGAGTCAAGGTAACCTCCGAATGGACAGTTTCGACGCTTTATTAATCGGCGGCAAAAAAGGCCCAACTTTTATAGAAAACAATGCTGCTGAAAGCTTGATGATTGAGCGCGCGCAGTTGCCACTCGAACATAAAGAGCACATGCCTCCCGAAGGTAAAGTGCAACTGAGCGAAGCGGAACTAGAAGCAATTAGTTGGTGGATTGATCAAGGCGCGCCCGAACGCATGTCACTGGATACAGATTTACCGTCTGATGAATCCATTGCATTGATGGAAAGCGCACTAGGCTTTGTGATTGCAGAGCCAATGATTCCTATGCTCCCCTGGGAAGCAACTGTCGAAGCCAGTGCGCCGCTGCATCACCTCCCCCAGATGCGGATTCAGCGAGTGGCTTTGGACTCCCCAGCGCTAGACGTGTTTTTCGAACCGACCACTGACTCGATCGACGCTCTGGTGGCTCAACTGGCCCCGATCAAAGCCAACATCACCCTGCTGGATCTCGGTAACACCACTTTTAGCGATGCGACCCTTAAAGAGATTGCCACCTTCAGCAATCTCGAGCAATTGCGCCTCAACAATACCTCGGTCACGGATGATGGCATTCAGCAGCTCGCAAACCTGCGGCAGCTCGAAAAGCTCAGCCTCTACGGCACACTCATCAGCGACGCCGCGCTCGATGCTCTCAAAAAATTACCCAATCTTCGTCAAGTCATCACTTGGAACACTGACGTGAGCTACGAAGCCGCGGAGGACTTCAAGACCGAGATGGTCAACGCCAACAAACAGCGTAAGTTACAGGATGAAATCGACGCACTGCAATCGCGCCTCAAGTCGATGGAAGTGAATGTCGTGGGCCCAGTGAAAAAAATCATCGATCCGTTCGAGCGTTCGGTCGAAATCTTCAACGAGGATGCTAAGAAATATGGAGATCCGCTCGCTGCGCAAGCCACCGTGACTGTCAGTTCCAGCAGCCAATTCGATCCCCCCGAAGGCTTGAAGCTCTTAGTGCAAGAACAGGGCAACGAGTTGCCGTTCTCGTTTCACACCCAACAAGAGAAACAGCCTTGGGTTCGTTTCAGCTATGATCAACAAATCACCCTGAACGCCATCAGCATTAAAAACCGTCGGGACATCCCAGAACGAGCGGCGGGACTGACCTTGCAAAGTTCCAATCAAGATCTAGCGGATTGCAGTGTGCACATCACCAACACCGACAACACACAGCTCACCGAATACCCGCTGGGGAAAAGCTTACGCGGACGCTATGTAACCATGCGCCTTGCCGGCGGCTCCTTGAATCCCGGTGGTACAGAACTGTTGCTCGGTAAGGGTTCCGAGAAAGCAGGCAAAACAGCCGTGTCTCTACTGGGCAAACCGGCACGCGCAACGGCATCGGTTGAATTCAGTGAAGGCTACGTCGTCGACCACCTTTATGACGGTACGGTGACAATCGAGACTGTAGGCACCTCCACCGGACTGGGCAAAGATTACGCTGGCCGAGGCCCCGGACCCCACGTGGTGGTCTACGACATGGGAGCAACCGTCACCTTCGACCGCGTCTTCTATGCTCAGCGCACTATCAAGGGGCAAGATCATGTGGACAGCATCGAGTTCTGGGTCAGCGACACTGATCCCGGCGCGGCCTCCGCGTTAGCTACAGTTCTCGACGGCAACGATTGGCAGGATGTCTGGACATCAACCCAAGTAAAAGCCGACTGGAACATTGACCTCACCCGAGTCGACATGGCAAAGCGGCAGGCCAAGCATTTTCGACTGATGATACCTGGAGACAGCGCCACTTTGCACCTGCAACAGGTCCTGTTGTGGGGCAAGATCCTGCCGCCGACCTCCTCCATTGCAGCGTTTGATAAAGACAAAGCCAAATTCGGCGAACGGATCACCCCCCACGCCGAGGTGACCGTCAGTTCCACCAGTCAGCATGATCCGCTGGATGGACTCAAGGCACTCATCCAGAACGAGGACAATGGACTCGTATTTGCCTTTCATACCCAAAACGAAGATCACCCTTGGGTTCGGTTTAATTACGAGCATGCGATCACGCTAACAGGCTTGAACCTCGTCAATCGATCCGATGCACCCGAACGAGCTCAAGGGATCAGCCTAGAAAGTTCGAAGGACGGCACAGAGTGGCAGCCACTCTGGACGCCCACGACGACTGAACCATTCTGGAATATTGATCTGACCCAGATCCCTGCAGTCAAACGGCATGCAAAATATTTCCGCCTAACTATTGGAAGATCCGCCACGCTGAATTTGGGACAGGTTAGAATGTGGGGCAAAAAAACACCTCCTCTTACCACGACTCCCGCCACTAATCCGATCACTGCCAGCACAGGCCAAGGAGAATGGATCTACGAAGTCGTGCCGAACTGGGGCCATGTGCCTGGGCATAATCACATCGGCTCCACGCATGGCGGCATCGTGATTGATCAAAGTGGTAAGGTCTATGTGTCGACTGATGGGCCGAACGGCTTGATCGTCTATAACTCCGACGGCAGTTTCATCAAAACCTTCGGCGAAAAAAGCCGGCGCTACCATGGCTTGAACATCTACCAAGAAAACGGCCAAGAATACATTTACGCAGCTGGCATGAACCATGTCACCAAGCTCGACCTCGACGGGAATATTATTCTGAAAATCGAAGGAGCGCAACAGGATCCCGCCAACAGCTGGGCGAAAGCCACCGCAGTCGCAGTCGCTCCAAATGGCGACATTTTCATTGCCGACGGCTACGGCTCCAGCGTGATTTTCAAATACGACAAGACTGGCACTTTCATCAAGCAGTTTGGACTAAGAGGACGCGAAGAGGGGCAGTTCATCACCAGCCATGGGCTAACCATCGACGCACGCGACCCGAGCAATCCCCTGCTGATGGTCTGTGACCGGGAAAATCTTCGCCTGCAACATTTCGATCTGGATGGAAACTTTGTCAACGTGGCGATCAACGGATTACGCCGGCCGTGTGCAGCCGCTATTTGGAAAGACTATGTGCTAGTCGCGGAATTGGCCGGTCGCGCAGTGATCCTGGATAAGAACAACCAGATCATCAGTGTCCTAGGTGACAATCCAGACACCACTCAACGTGCTAAATTCGGGGTGCCACCGGAGCAATGGCAAGACGGTGTGTTTACCGCCCCCCACGGTTGCAGCTTCGACCACGAAGGAAACGTCTACATCCAGGACTGGAATAAATGGGGCCGCATCACGAAGTTGGTGCGTAAACATTAGCCAGTGCTGCGCAGAATAAAGATCCCTTCACGCATTAAGGATTATTTGAGCGGCGTATGCGCTTCGTCCATGTAGCGTTCCATCTGGTCGACGATCTCTGGATACTGCTTGGCGAGGTCTTCGGTTTCACCCAGATCTTTCTTCAGATTGTAAAGTTCGATCGAATGAAAGCCCCCGCCCTGCTTTTTCGTTTTGGCAACCTGCACCGCCTTCCAGTCTCCTTGGCGAAGCGAGCGTGAACTGTAAGGCTTGGTATTGCCGCGGATGAATTCGTGGTAAATGTATTTGTGCGGTGCCTGCTCCCCCTGCCCCAGCAGTGTCGGAACGATGGAAATACCATCGCTTTGCGCGGGGATTGCTTGGCCAATTAATTCAGCCATGGTCGGCACGATGTCCCAAAAAGCACTCAGGTGCGCGCTGGTGCTCCCAGCCGCAATCGTCCCTGGCCAGCGCACCATAAACGGCGTGCGGATGCCACCTTCGTAGAGATCGCGCTTGATGCCTCTCAGCGGGCCATTGGAGTCCCAATACTCTGGATCATGCCCGCCTTCATGGTGCGCACCATTGTCGCTGGCAAACAGGACGATCGTATTCTCATCAACTCCGAGTTCGATTAGCAGATTGAGTAATTCGCCAACCTGGTTGTCGAGATTCTCCATCATCGCCGCAAAGCCTGCGATCGGGTTTTGCACATTGGGAGTGTTCTCACCAGGACCCGCGCCGTACTTACCGACTCTGTCATCAAATTGTGGATACACCTTACGCCATTTCTCATGCAGTGCTTCGGGTGCGTGCATCGCGGCATGCGGCACAGCAGTCGGGATGTAACAAAAGAACGGCGTTTCGGCTTCGACGCTGTCTTGAACGAATTTGAATGCATCCGCCATGATCAGATCGTGCACAAAAGTGCCCTGCTCCAGCGGCACCTCAACACCATCGCGCACGAAGGACGTGGGATAATAGGTGTGCGCGATCATTTGACTCTTCCAGCCGGTGTAGTGATCGAAGCCGTGCGTCAATGGATTGGGTGCGCCGGTGTCGCTGGTAATACCGAGGCCCCACTTGCCGAAGGCGCCGGTCGCGTAGCCAGCGTCCTTAAATAGACGCGGCAAGGTCGTCATTTCCGAGTCCAGCGCGAAGCCGTTTTCGCTGCCGTTGCCACGGCAGTGCACATGGCCGGGATGTTGCCCCGTCATCAGCACGGCACGTGAGGGCGAACAAACCGTGTTGCCTGAGTAGTGATCCGTAAAACGCATGCCTTCGTCGGCCAGGCGATCGATGTTCGGCGTCTTAAGCTTTTGCTGCCCATAGCAACCCAGATCGCCCATGCCGAGGTCATCGGCTAGGATGTAGATGACATTGGGCGTCTTTGCTGGCTTGGCTGCCGTCGCGGTAACGCTGCTGAAAATACAGGCACCTGTGATGAAAAGCAGGGCTGAAAGAATGTGACGTTTCATAGAATATCTATTAATATGTGACCTTAATGACGCTGAGAAAATTGCGGGATAAACCCGCTCGCTTCTAGAAATTGTAGTGACTGGCTTTATGCCAGGAACATATCAAACTGCATTGAAAGTTGATATCATACCGCAATGAAATGTGCGCAATGAAAATAAAAAAAAGCCGCATACCCAACAAAGTGCATACGGCTGAAAATCAATGCGCTCGCTTAGCCATTCATCGTCCAACCTGCACGATACGGCTTGGTCAGGTATTGGTTGGCCGCGGCGTTATTGGTCACCACACCCTTGGCACCGTCATATTCCAAGTCGGTTCCCGCACGGAAGCCAGCGAGCCCGAGGCACATGGTCTCGATCATGTCCGCGCTGTATTCAAAGTTACAAGCCGTCTCGGCCGGATTGTTGCTCTTACAGGCTTTGGTCCACTGCGCTTGGAAGTTCCCTAGCGGCGGCGTGATCTCAGCTTTGCTGCGTGGCTTGTAATAGGTCAGATCCGTCTCTTTACCGGATGGATACAGCAAGCGGTTTTGGAAGTCAGCAATCACGAAGCCCTTGTCGCCCTTAAACAGCGCGCCATGCCCGATTTTGTTAATATCGACCCAACTAGACGGCGACTTCGGCATCGCGCCGCCTTGATACCAAGTGACTCGTGTTTCGCCACGCCAATCATTCGCGGCGAATTTATACGAGCATGTCAGGTTCACTGGCGTAACGCCCGGGTTAAATGGCTCCGGTGAACTCGACTTAATTGAAGTCGGCAGCTTGGCGTCGAGCACATTCCAAGCAATGTCCATGGTATGACTGCCCATATCGCCCATCTGGCCGATACCGAAATCCCAATACATATTCCAGTTCAAGCAATTGGAGCCGTTATTGCGCGACACATACTCTGGATTAAATGGATGCTCTGGCGAGGGGCCGAGCCAGAGGTCCCAGTTCAATGTCGAAGGCACGGCACTGCCACCGGGCAGATAGCCCGGGCGTGGGATTTGGCGATTTCCCCATACGTGGACATCCTTCACATTGCCAATCGCACCGTCGTGAATCATCTCACGCAGACGAGCAAAATTATCCTCGGCGTGACGCTGCATACCCACCTGGGTCGCGAGCTTGCCCTGCTTGGTCAGATAGGTCTCACGCACAGTCCGCGCTTCGTGGACCGTAATGGCCAGCGGCTTCTCCATATAAATGTGCAGATCACGATTTAGCGCCCAGTTGGCGATGAACGCATGATGATGATCTGGCGTACAACACAGCACCGCATCAATACCGGGATGATCGAGGCATTTACGCCAGTCCTGATAGACCTTGGCTTTCGGAAAATGCTGCATCGCGTCTGGCAGATTGTTTTCGTTCACATCACAGACTGCGACGACGTTCTCCCCCTTGAGCGTGCCATAGTGTGCGCGCGCACGACCAGAGGCACCGATCAGCGCGATGTTGAGACGGTTACTGGCAGCGCCTGCGCCAAATAATGAGCCCGAAGGCATGAGTAAAAGCCCGGCGCCTGCGAGGGCACTTTTCTGCATGAAGTCGCGACGCGTCGCGGTGGTCTGTGACAATGATTTCTTTTTCATAATAGTTTGAGGTGATGGATTGAGTTAAATAGATGGGAGAATCGGGTGCAGTTCGTTGCCGTCGGCATCAACCGGATACAAGGCCTCTTCTGCTTCTAGTTGAGCGATCATGGCCTGCACCATTACGTAGAGTTTTTCTGGATTCGAATCCGCCAAGTTTTGCGACTCGGCAAAATCGTCCTTCAAATTAAACAGCTCATAGTGCGAGCTCTGCTTGTTCATCTTCGGATAGTAATGATAGACGAGCTTCCAATCGCCATTGCGATAGCTGGTAAAATACTTACTGCGATGGTCGTGCGGGAAGTGCATTAAAAAAACCTCGGGGTGTGCCTCATCGCGTTGACCGCAAAGCAGTTTTCCCAAGCCGTAACCATCGTAGATATGACCAGCTGGATTGGTCGCACCGGCGACTTCCAGGATCGTCGGATACAGATCCATGATCGTGCCGAGCTGAGCCTGAATCGTGCCTTGCGCAATCGGTAGGCGTTGCTGCTCGAGATTGGATGCATCTGGCTTTGCCCACGCGGCGATGAACGGCACACGCATGCCGCCTTCGTAGTGCGTGGCCTTCTTACCGAGTAGCGGCGCTGAGCTAGCGACCTTATGCGTGCCTCCGAGCGGACCGTCACTGCCATTGTCACCAAGAAAGAAAATCAATGTATCCTCAGCAACGCCGAGTATCTCAAGGTGATCCATAATGTCGCCAAGTGACTTGTCCATGCCCTCGACCAAAGTCGCAAAGGCCTTCGCCTGCTTTGACTTGTCAGAATCCTGGTAGTTCTGAGCGAAGCGTGGATCCGAATGGAACGGTGAATGCAAGGCATAGTGCGACATCAACAGAAAGAACGGCTCTTCAGCTTCAACCGATTTGGATATCTCCTTGTTGGCTTCCAAGGTAAGTGCCTCTGTCAAAAACGTATCGGTATCAAAGTACGCCTCCAGATGCGGCACCTGATGCGTCACCTTCTCCCCATACTTGGGATGATTGCCATAATGATCCTGCCCATAGTAACTCTTGGGCTGCCCCCAAGCGGCGCCACCAATGTTCACATCGAAGCCGAGGTTCAAAGGATCCTCCCCTTCCGAACCCACTGGTCCGAAGTGTGCTTTGCCTAGAAACAAGGTGCGGTAGCCTGCGCCTTGTAATACACGCGGCAAGGTGACATCGGCTTTTTTCAAGCCGGACCAATTCCAAGCCTCAGGCCCAAACTGGCCACGGTTGTTGCGACTAGGCGCAATCCACTGCGTGGTGGCATGACGCGTGGCGTTTTGCCCGTTCATTACTGTCGCACGGGTCGGCGAGCAGACACTTTGCGCATAAAAGGTGCTAAAGCGTGTGCCCTGCGCGGCAAGGCGCGCCATGCTCGGCGTGCGATACCATTCGTTCAACGGATAGACCATCGGCTCTCCGTCGGCGTCTGTGATAAACGGCACCGACGTATCCATCACTCCCATGTCATCGACCAGGAAGATGATGATGTTGGGCTTGTCAGTTGCCCACACACTGCAAGCAGCGAGCAGGAAAAGACTCAAGAATTGGAAGGTTCGTGGCATACTATACAGGTTTAATTAATTGATGGTGAAGCGACAGAGCACGGTGTTCAATCGCAGATCGAAGCTAGCCTAAGGCTAGGGTATAATTTCAAAATTTGTGACAATAATAGTTGAAGCCGTTGAACTCGTGGCGTCTGCGCTTGCACAAGCCAATTTGAGTGCTGCCTTGACTACTGGGCCGCTGCAAGCGATGACGCCACGTAACAACTTTCGCAATTACACCTATGAGATTACCCACGCTCACGCCATTGTTTTTCTTTGCCTGGCAAAGCGGGTGATTCGTCTGGCATTGCCACATCACCGACTTCGAAGTCGAGCGCTGCGGGTGCGAGGGTTAAATTATAAAACGGAGACTTGGTATTGGTAGTCAGATCAACCCAACGCACCATCTGTCCGGTATAAGAAGAGATACGGCCACCGATCGCGCACATCGTCGCATCAGCCACCTCGCGTGAGCGGTTGAGCGGCTCTCCTTTGCCACGAATACTGCTGAGCAAGTCAACATGCTCTTGAATCATACCAGAGCTATGCTGAACCACTGCTGGATCGATCGAGACATCCTTACCACTGACCTTGGTGCCAGTCGTGTAACCTGTCGTGCCGCGATAGCTCTCGCCTACTCGGTTATAGCAACCGTCAATCTGACGGCATTGGCTATGGATGTGAATCCCATCACCGTAATCCATATCGACACTGAAAAAATCGAATTGATTGCCGCCTGCAATCTCGCGACGCGCGCAACCTCCATAACCTAAAAATGTTTTCGGAGGACGTCCCATGACCCAATTCGTTACATCCATCTGATGCACATGTTGCTCGCAAATATGATCGCCCGACATCTCAGTAAAGTTGAGCCAGTTACGTGCAAGAAATTCTGCGTTACTCATGCCTGGCTTGCGTGATACTTTCCAAAGCACGCCCATATCCCAAGAGATCACACCTCCGACGATTTGGCCGATCGCGTCGGCCTTCACCTTCGAGACCATATCGAGGTAGTTCTTCTGGTGGCGACGCTGCGTGCCGGCAACGACTGTGAGGCCCTTCGATTTAGCAAGTTCACCAACCTCGATGACCTTTCGGGCACCCACGGGATCGACTGCGACAGGCTTCTCAATAAAGCAGTGCTTACCTGCTTCGACACAGGCCTCGAAGTGCACTGGGCGGAAGTTTGGTGGCGTCGCCATGATCACAACTTCGGCATCCGAATTCGCGACAATTTGATACGCAGTAAATCCGAAATGTCCCTGCTCGACAGACAGCCCAAACTTCTTAACCGCGCCATTGACCTTGTCTTCAAAAGCGTCCGCAACTGCGACGACTTCGACCTCAATGCCGAGCAACTGAGCGGCTTCCTTGAAATTATTGAGCGCTCCAGTGCCGCGCCCGCCACAGCCGATCAAGCCGACCTTAATTTTGCTGGTATTGATACCGCCCGCTGTCTGAGCACCCAATATATTAAATGTGGAAACTGCTGCGGTAGAAAGTGCTGCTGCTTTAACGAAATCGCGACGTGTAAAATTGTTCATATTGACGGGATAATGTTATTTTTTAACGGAGTTAATATTTTCAGCGACGGGTTTGCCTGCTGCCCATAACAACCCGCGAGTGATCATTTGCATATATTGATCCTGCAGCATCGTTTCGTTGTGATGACCGATAGTGGTGGCAAATACGCGAGTTTTGTTGGGGCCGAATTCATTGACCCAGATGTTGGCATGCATCTCACCGGTCTGGTTTGACTTCGACTCAGCCAGCGGCGTCATCATCGGAAAGACCTTGTTAATGAAATACAATTCGCCCTTCGGCGTCGTCCAGTTGCTCATGCCCTGCATGATCTCGTGCTCGGGCGCGATGATTTGCACTTCAAATGCGTGATGCGGGCCATGCCGCGCGGAATGCACCCCACAGAATTCGAACCATTTCTCAGCCGCCGGGCCGCCGCGGTAACTATGCATCGAGCAGTGCACCAACACCGCCGGCACGCCGTCAATGTGCGGCTGCAGAATACCTTCGATGTAGTTGGCATCGTTGATCGCGGCAAAGCATTCATTGTGCACCACCACATCGTACCCCTTGGCCCACCCTGGGTTCTTGTAAAACTCAAGTATCGCATCCACGGCCTTGGTGCGCTGGTGCACGATCGTCCATTCAACTTTTTGCTTGGAGTAAAGATCCACTGCCATGGGAACAATTTCTCGCTGATTATCGTAATCATGGCAGCAACCGCCGGTAATTAACAGCGCCTTGATGGCAGGTGCTGGAGTGGCTTTGGCAATTGCAGAGCTGGCGATTATGCAAGCGGCTCCGAACAGAAAAAATGTTTTAAGGTAACGTGTCATTGGTATTATTTTGGTTTGAATTAAATTCTATTTCTTAGGTTTTCGCTCGGGATAGTCTTGGTTAAGCTCTAGCTCAGCATCGCTCGGCGTGCGCGACGGCACCCCGTCTGCGGGGACATCGCCCTTGGCAGTCCATACGATTGCATTGAGCACGGTCTTACGAAAATCGTCCTGCTGCCAGTTTTGGTGAAAGTGACCGCCAGTAAAGCCAAAGCCACGTCCACCGTCGGGACGTTCATAGGCCCAGGCAACATGCTGTTTTTTTCCAGCACTGACTGCAGCCATCACTGCTGGATTGCTGCCGCGATTCTTATCGTGGGCCCGCGAAGTCAAGGTCTCGATCGGTGGCAAGGAAGAGAGAATCGGCGTGACGCCCTCCATGTCGGGCTGAAAACGCATGTGGTAGTACCACTCGTCGCGAATCGTAAACGGTTGCACGCCATTGGTGATTGGGTGCTCGGGAAACTCATCAAAGCTCGCATCCCAATGTGGATTCACTGACCAGCCGATTGCAAAATAGCCACCGATCCAATCAAGGAAGGTTTGACCTAATACATTAGGCTCAACTTCTACGCCATAATGCAGGCAGGCGACCCCCACACCATCGTCCACCCATGCCTGGATCTTATCCTGGTGCGCCTTTGCAATGTGGCCTTTACCACCATCGCAATACATCACAATCGCATCGGGCGCCAAATAAGACTCAGCTATTTCCGGCCAAGCGCCATTAGCCACGACACTAGCTTTCACATCGAGGCCGCTGTCATTGAGGCAGCGAGCCAGTAACATCGAGCCAGCGCGGTGCTCATGCGCCCCATAGCCGTGGCTCTTCTTGCCAGCGAGAAAGATAATTTCCTTGGTGGTGCCAGCAGACACGGCTTGCATACCGCACAAGCAAATGAGCAGGTAACCTAGAATTCTAAGGATATGACTGGCATTCATAGTAACTATGCAGGTTGACAGTGCTTGGAGCAGAGTTGTTTCCAACTATTTTTAAGAAATTCTAGGCCCTCGACCGACAGTTGCTGCGGACTGTCATATAAAGGACGCCAGATCGCGGCTGCACGGGCGATCACTTCATTATCTTCAGAGAAGCTTTCGATCACGATGTCGCCGTCGTAGCCGATCGTCTGTAAGGCAGAGAGCACACCGTCCCAGTCCACTTGATCCTGCCCGAGCAGGCCGCGGTGACTCGCGCTGGCATGCACATGGCCGATATGCTGGCCGTATTTAAGGATGGCTGCAGCCGAGTCGTCTTCCTCGATATTCATATGGAAGGTATCGATGTGTATTTTCAAGGCGGGACTACCGACACGGTCGATTAACTCCACTGCTTGCCCTAAAGTATTGATGCAATCTGTCTCGAAACGGTTTAATGGCTCTATGGCCAAGATCACCCCGGCCGCTTCGGCCTGCTGACAGAGTGGTTTCAAATGCGACGCGATTTGCGCTAATTGTGCCTCGCGCTCTTCCGGCGAATGACGCCCTGCACGGCCCGTTTCTGAATACATTGGGCCACAGACCACAGTGGCACCAAGCTGCGGCGCGAGTTTGATGAGCTCGGATATGTATTGCACGCAGGCGAGTTGTTCCGCTTCAGTTCCGCGCAAATCACGCCCAGGGCAAAACGCACCACAGACAACCGGCTGCTTCAGCCCAGAAACAGCCAGCGCCTCAATCAACAAAGGCACCGACACCGCAGCAGGCTCGACGATCGCGAGCTCAATGACATCCGCACCGTAGGACTTGAATGTTTGCAGTAGAGGTAAGTCGGCATCTGTAAAACCAGAGCTGACAAGAAAGGTATTGAGGCCAAATCGCATAGAGTAGACTTAAGAAGATACCATACCGAGCACGTTTAAGCCTTGGAAATATTCCGCATATTTGTGTATATTTTCAGCATCACACTGAAAGTGCATCCATCAAGCCATGAAATCAGATTCCTTACCGCTGCATCAAAACCTTAACCCGAGTAGTATTCTCGCACTTTTTTCGGCGCTCGGTGACGTCTATTTTTTCATGAAAGACCGCGAGGGGCGCTTTATCGGAGCCAATGACTTGCAGCTCGAAAAGCTCGGTCTCAAATCGGAGGACGAGTTGATCGGCAAGACCGACTTTGATTTCTTCCCCAGCTACATGATTGCGCACTACGCCAAAGATGACGCACAAGTCATCGACAGCGGCGAACCGATCCCCCGCCGTGTTGAGCTGGTGGCGAATCCCGACGGCTCGGTCTCATGGCATGTTACCAGTAAGTTCCCACTGTACGACAATAGCGGCAACTGCGTCGGCATCATCGGCTGCATGCGCGACTTTGAGCGCAGCGACAATGCATGGCAGCCCTATCGACGTATGAATGCGGTGGTCGATCATATCAATCGGCACTACGCCGAACCGATCGGAATGGCGGATCTAGCCAAAGTCGCCAGCCTATCCATCAGTCAATTTGAGCGGCGTTTTCGTATCGTATTCGAGCAAACCCCGTCCCGATTTCTAATTCGCTACCGACTAACCCGCGCCAGCCAGATTTTAATGCACAGTGACAATACCGTGAGCCAGATCGCGCAAGATGTCGGCTTTTACGACCACAGCCACTTCACTCGCGAGTTTCAAAAACTGTTCGGCATGGCTCCTGGGCGCTACCGCAAGATACATCGGTCAACTGGTAAGTCATCAAACTTATCATTCGCAGCCAACACAACTGATTGACGACCCCACTAAAGTTCCCACTGTATCCTTCCTATGCCAATTACTTTTGACCATACTCGTATACGTGTCTCGAACCTAGAACAGTCGATCGACTGGTATTGCCAGACCTGTGGCTTTACCGTCCTGCGCCGCACCGATAAGTCCCCGTCGGGGAATCAGCTCGCTCACTTACAAATCCCTGGTAGCGCGCACAATCTGGAGCTCACACACTCGCCCGACTACGTCGTCAAGGTGCCCGAAGATCTGATCCACACCTGTATCCGCGTCGATAATATCGTCGCCTACTGCGAAATGCTCGAAGGCCTCGACCTCACGCTCGACCTGTGGCCAAGCAACTGGCGCGAGAAATTCACGAATGGTAAAAAAATGGCCTTCATCACCGATCCCGACGGTTACGAAGTCGAGATTCTAGAACACTAAGGCTAGCAACTAACTTTTGATGGTATAATTCGCATGTCCTCACCATTCGTTTGCTGTAACCGCAGATGCACGCGTTCGAGCGAAGCGACACTCAACCAAAGGGCGAAGCAAATAAACGCAGGTTTAAACTCGAATTGGGTGTAAATTCATCTGCGTTAATCCGCGTGTATCTGCGGTTAATATTTTACCAGTTTGAGGCACAGGATGGTATAAGGCCTTCGTATTAAAAACACGGCAGCAGAGTGCCGTGGCTACAGTCTCACTGTCACTACCACTATCACTCGCCGAAGGCGCACCGATCAGCTCGGCTCGTAGCGCCCTTGCCTGACTTGCCGACAGAGTTCGCGCGGAGTCAGCTCCGCCATGCGCCGTATGAAGCGTGTGAACACTGACTGAGAATTAAAGCCACTCAACTCCGCTATATCCGAAAGGCTGTGTGACATATCACGCATCAGAGAGATCGCCGTGTGCAACTGGTAGTTGCTGCGGTAGTCTCGCAATGACAGGCCCATCTGCTGCTCGAATCGGTTACGTAAGTGTCGTTCAGAAAAACCCGCTCTCTGCGCGACCTCTTCAAAGGTCCAGCCCTCTTTAACCGAGCGAATGATCAAGGCCTCGATCCCGACAATCCACTCATTCTTCGAGTCCATTCGCACGTCATCCCCGCCGGGCACACGCGCAGCCATGGTCGATTGTAGCCGAGTGAGCATGCGATCCAGTAGCGGCATGATTTCGGATCGCTGAGCTGAGTCTTTCCGTGTCCAGATCTGTGCAATCTCGCCCCACCATCGATGCGCCGCTCGATCGGGCTGTAGGCTGCGATAGCTTAAATCTGCCAGCATTGATTCACCCTGCGCCAGATCAAACGTGATAAATAGCCAACGCAGTTGATCTGACTGTAGATCAATAAAGTGGTGAAATTGGTACGGCGCCACCAACAGCGCATCGCCCTCATTGAGTTGAAAGCTTTTTCCATCCACACTGACGACCCCCGTAGTTTTCAGCACGCGGATTAACACATAGCGATGGTGCATTCGATTCGCCAAGTGTTGCTGCTGGAGCGCCCTCCGCGTGAGACGGTCGAATACAATGACGTTACGACAAATCACACGATCCGGCAGATCCACACCGTCGTAATAACTCTTCGGGTCTTTGATATATGAAGGAAATCCATCTAAACTATCCTGAGAGGCTGCCATTTCCGAAAACATCAATAAATACTCCGATTTAAGCAAGTATTTTACACCCTAGACCGAGTATTATAGAATATATGACACCTATTGAATCTGAACTCACGCAGCTTGAACGTATCCCCACGCAGATTTACAGCAGTGCCGATGCTGCCTGTAAAACAGTCGCCGATGCCGTTACCGATTTAATCAACGAGCGCAATGCCGCGCACAAGCCGACTGTGCTTGGCCTCGCCACAGGCTCGACCCCCGTGCGTCTTTATCGTGAGCTGATTCGCCGCCACAAAGAAGAAGGCCTGTCTTTTGCCAACGTTATCACTTTCAATCTAGATGAATACTACGGCCTGGATGGCGATCACCCAGAGAGCTACCGCAAATTTATGCAGGATCAGCTGTTTGATCATGTCGACCTGCAGCCGGAAAACACCCACGTGCCAGATGGTTTGGTCGACAGTGAAGCCGTCTTCAAATCCTGCAAAGCTTACGAAGATGCGATCGTCGCAGCTGGTGGCATCGACATTCAAATCCTCGGCATTGGTCGCACCGGGCACATCGGTTTCAACGAACCTGGCTCTGGCCCTGAGACGCTGACACGTCTCGTCACGCTCGACAGCCTGACTCGCCGCGACGCCGCCCGCGACTTCCTCGGCGAAGCAAATGTGCCGCGCCACGCGATCACCATGGGTGTTGGCACGATCCTCGCAGCTCATAAACTCTTCCTACTCGCATGGGGCGAAGGCAAGGCCTCGATCATGGCCAAAACTGTGGAAGGTGAGCAAACGGACACGATCCCGGCGACTTTCCTCCAGCAGCATGACGATTGCACCTTCTGCATCGATCAGGCAGCTGCGAGTCACTTGACACGCCAGCGCCACCCTTGGTTGGTTGGGCGCATCGAATGGACTGAAGAGACGACACGCAAGGCAGTGCTGTGGCTCGCTCAGAAAACAGGCAAAGCGCTGCTCAAGCTGGTCGATGAAGACTACACCGAAAATGGCATGTCCGACCTACTGATCGAGCAAGGTTCCGCATATCAGATAAACATCAATCTGTTCAATGTCACTCAGCACACCATCACAGGGTGGCCAGGCGGCAAACCCGACGCCGACGACTCCAACCGTCCGGAGCGTGCCACGCCTTTCCCGAAGCGCTCACTCATCCTGAGCCCGGAACCACTCGACGATGTGTATTGTCTCGGCGGCACGATCAACCGCCTCAAACAGCACGGCAACGATGTGACCATCGCCTACCAAACATCCGGCAACCTCGCAGTGCCCGATTCAGAAGTGCAGGCTTCCATCGAGCTAATGATCGAACTCGGCCAAGACCGCTCCGGTGAGGCCGACCTTGCATATGCGAAGACAGTCGAACAACAGCTGAAAGACAAGGGTGCGTTCGGTGCAGACACTGCTGAGATCCGCCACTTGAAAGGCTTAATCCGCCGCAGTGAGGCGCGTTCCTCAGGCCGCACACTTGGCATCGACACTGCGAATCTACAATTTATGGACCTGCCCTTTTACGAAGAAGGTCGTTACCGCCGATTTATCGTCACCGAGGCTGACGTAACGAAAATGTGCGAATTGCTCGAAAGCGTGCAACCGCATCAAATCTTTGCGACTGGATATGGGCACGATCCACTCTCCGTGCCAGCTCTAAGCTTCGAAGTATTGCGCGCCGCGCTCGAACAATGCGCTAGTTCTGAGTGGATGAAAGACTGCAACATCTGGCTCTACAAAGGCCCAGCGGATGAGTGGGAAGCCCACGAAATCGACATGGCCGTGCCGCTCTCGCCAGATGAATTTGAAAATAAGATTCAAGGCATCTACCAACACCAGACGCAACGCAGCCAGAGCCCCAGCCGAGCCAGCAACAAAAGCAGTAACAGCTGGGACCTCGCCCGCGAGATCAACCGCGGCACGGCTGAGATCTACGACAACCTAGGCCTCGCTGAATACGAGGCGATCGAATGCTTTAAACGCTTCGAAAAATAATAAACATGATTCACGTAGCCCCGCTCTGCCAGCCACAGCTCGATCCGGAATTCATTCCGGCTACCCTGTGGAATCGCGAATATCTTAAGCTTGCCGCTGAGGCTCCAAACAGCCGCAAGATTCGTATCGGCGTCGATCGCCCTGAAGGCACCACATGGATCTACGAAACGACTCTACTCCCTGAGTCGGCAGACGCTTGCGCTGAGACCTTCAAATACTGCGAGCGCACGGTAAAGTTCCTGCTTTGGGCATGGGGCGGCTCCAGTGTGCGCATCAGCAATGCCCCCGACGTCGTGGCGCAGTTGCAAGCTGTCTATGCTGCCGATGGTAAGCGCGCCTTCGACTACGAGTTCATGGGCACGAAGTGCTTTGATCAAGTCTTCGCAGTTGAGAATGCAAACGATGCCGATCTAAAGGAAGTGCTACCACCGTCCACAGGTGGTGTCGGTTCGCTCAAGCGCAATCGCCTCGGCTTTGACCTTGGTGGCAGTGATCGTAAGTGCGCCGCAATGATTGATGGTGAAGTGATCTTCTCCGAAGAGATCAAATGGAGCCCCTATTTTGAGAGTGATCCGGCCTACCACCGTGCTGGGATTGAAGACAGCCTCAAGCGCGCAGCCGCTCACCTGCCGACTGTCGATGCAATCGGTGGCAGCTCAGCCGGGATTTTCATTAATAATGAACCGCGCGTTAGCTCACTCTTCCGAGGCATCAACCAGGAAGACTTCCAGAAGTCGATCCGCAATCTCTTCCACGAGTTAAAAACCGAGTGGAATGACATCCCTTTTGAAATGGCGAATGATGGCGACGTGACCGCGATGGCTGGTGCGATGGCAATCAATGACAGCGCCGTGCTAGGCATCTCGATGGGGACTAGCCTCGCAGGCGGTTACATCCACCCCAACGGTTCAGTCACCGGGTGGATTAACGAACTCGCCTTCGTGCCAGTGGATTACCGCGAGGGTGTTGCCATCGATGAATGGAGTGGCGACGATGGTTGTGGCGTTCAATATTTCTCACAACAAGGCGTTGGCCGTCTGCTACCACTATCCGGCATTGAGGTCAGCGAAGGCCTGGGTCTCCCTGAAAAGCTCGAAGTCGTGCAAGAGAAAATGGCGCAAGGCGACGAGCGTGCCGCAGCGATCTATCGCACCATCGGCACCTACTTCGGCTACACCATCGCGCACTTTGCTGAGTTCTACGAGTTCCGTCATCTCCTCATCCTCGGTCGCGTTAGCTCCGGTAAAGGTGGCGAAATCATCATGGAAGAAGCCCGCCGCGTATTGGATCTAGAGTTTCCAGAACTCTCAAAGACCATCGCCTTCCAAACCCCCGACGAGAAGACCAAGCGCCACGGTCAAGCCATCGCTGCGGCTACGTTGCCGAAACTCGATTGATCCCTCTCAGCCCTAAAATAGATGACAGATATGAACGAACAGTTTTCTCAAAACGGCTCAGACCTATACATGCCGGACGGGCAAAGTGAAGCACTCCCACGGACCACTCACCTCGGCGTCGGTGCACACCAGGATGACCTCGAGTTTATGGCGATGCACGGCATTCTCGAATGCTACGAACAGGGCGACCAGTGGTTTGGTGGCGTAACCTGCACCAATGGCGCAGGCAGTGCACGCACTGGTGAGTTCGCCAACGTAACCGACGAAGCGATGCAAGCGATCCGCGCCGAAGAACAGCGTGAGG
Source organism: Puniceicoccaceae bacterium (assembly GCA_017854655.1). Taxonomy (GTDB): domain Bacteria; phylum Verrucomicrobiota; class Verrucomicrobiia; order Opitutales; family Coraliomargaritaceae; genus Lentimonas. The sequence continues at coordinate 47,215 of JAFMHF010000007.1, forward strand.
CCGCACGCGTCGGCCAGTTCAACTTCATGGCACAGCTGCACCTACCGAGCTCCAGTATTAAAGATCCGTCGAATGACGATTTGGAAAACGATCTGGTTAAGATCCTTACTGAAGCTCAGCCAGAAGTTGTTTACACGCACAACTTGGCTGACAAGCACAGCACGCACATCGCAGTGGCTTCGTCATTGATCAAAGCGATCCGCCGCTTGCCAAAAGGTCAGCGTCCGAAGCAATTGATTGGCTGTGAAGTATGGCGCGATCTGGACTGGATGCCGGACAGTAAGAAAATCGTGATGGACTTAAGCTCACGCCCTGAGCTTGCGACCAAGTTGAACGGGCTGTTCGTCTCACAAATCAGCGGCGGCAAGCGCTACGACTTGGCCGTCGAAGGTCGCCGTCGTGCCAACGCTACCTTCTTCGATAGTCACTCTGTGGACGATTCGCAGAGCGTGGCATTCGGCATCGATCTCACACCATTGATCGAAGACGACGACCTCTCGCCGGAAGCTTACATTTTGAGCTTCATCGCTGAGTTCCAGCAAGACGTGCAGAATCAAGTCAGCACCTTCTTTTAATCTGAGAGGCAACGGATCCCTGATGGGGGCTTGTTTGAGCCATTGCACTCTGCGAGTATAATAAACCGTGATAGGAGTGTGGGCGACTCGCCCACATTGATCCTGTGTTGCGGTAAAGGAGGGCGAGTCGCCC
>JAFMHF010000077.1 GCA_017854655.1 Puniceicoccaceae bacterium
ATTTGTAATCATCAGGTCGTCAGTTCGACTCTGACAGGTGGCTCCACTTTTAAAGCCCTAAGCACCAAATGCTTAGGGCTTTTTAGTGCGCCAAGGAGTGCTGGTCGAAAAATTTGACTGCCCCTAAACTGCCCTTAAAAACTACTGTAATTGGCAGTAATACCTGCACTCCTATTGATCAGATTCTACCTGTACCCCTCACCGCTCATTAGTGGAGCAGGTGTTTTCTAATCGCATAGCATCGTGCGATAGCACTTACGGTTGAACGACTTGAACTTCAACGCGAAGGAAGTAGGGATTTGATGAACTGGAATATCGAAGTGAATGAAGTCACCGGCACAGAGGCGTCTGCAATTCATGCAGGGCTTTCCCCGCTCGATTCGGGATGGAGCTATCGGACATTCCAGCTCCCTCCTACAGTTCTAAGCGAATCAAAAGGATTTCTTCAATTGCTGCTCGATTCGCCATAGAGTTCACAGTAGATTTCTTCCTCTGGCTGCGAGTCTTAGACCATATTCTCTTAGATCACAGTCGGGGCTGAATCAATCGGGTAAGATTGGTTTTCTTGCGCATCGACGCAAGTCAGCTTGAGTACCGGCTCGGTCCACAATTTTACGGTATATCCATCCGAACTCCTGGCGAATGGCTGATGGAACAACGGGCTGCAGGGCTCATTTAGCCTGTACCAGAATCTCGCAATCACAGTTATGGTGAAACGGTGGCGGTTGGGTCCAGCCATTGGGATAAGTAGAGGATAAAAAAGGGGGCAAACGCACATCCGCGTCTAGGACGCGCGGCTAGGGGGTGTGACCTTAAGTAATATCCAAAGTTTCTTCCATATGCTCCAAGCTGCGGCCCTTCGTTTCTGGAACGATAAAGATAACCCAAAGTAATTGCAGCACCATCATCGCGCAGAAGAATCCGAAAATATACTGAGTATCAAACTTACCGACCATGACTGGAAAAATCAACGTTATGACCGCGGCAAACACCCAGTGAACCGATACTCCAAACGACGTGCCATGGGCACGGTGACGGGCAGGAAAGATTTCTGATATATACACCCAAATGACTGCGCCTTGGCCGATTCCGTGAGAACCAATAAAGGCGAAAATGAAGTATGGCATATAGGTAAAGCTCTCAGTCGCAAACGACCACGCGCACAAGCCTAATGACGTGATATAACCAACCGAACCAATTAGCAGTAGGATACGTCGACCGGCCTTATCAATTAGGTAGAGACCAATGAAGGTGAAGATCACATTCGTCACCCCGATACCGATGGATTGCAACAAAGCAGACTTCTCGCCTAGCCCGCCCATTTCGAAGATGCGCGGTGCAAAGTAAAGCACCGCGTTGATCCCCGACAATTGATTGAAGGCGGAGAGGAAAAACACCAACAACATAGGCTTCGCCAACTTCTTATTAAAGAAACCGTGCTGACTGACTTTATGACTACCGGACTCGGCGATCTCATCCACCAGGGCATCTAACTCTGCTTCACTCATCTCCGTATTGATCTTACCCAACACTTCCTTGCCCGCGGCCTTGTCGCCCTTATTCAAAATCAACCAGCGCGGGCTTTCAGGAATAGTTAGGCACAATACAGTATAGATTAAGGCTGGAAATGCCTCAACACCTAGCATCCAGCGCCACGCGCCATCCCCGAGTCCACTGAGCAGTGCATTGGAGATGAATGCTACGAGGATCGCGAAAACCAAGTTAAACTGATACAAACCAGTCAGTCGACCACGATGCTTAGGCGGCGCCATCTCAGAAATATAAAGCGGACCTGCTACGGTCGAGACACCGATTCCGACACCACCAATAAAGCGAGCGATCATCAAAATAGTCGGGTCAGGTGCGATCGCCGAACCGAGCGCAGAGATAAAGTAAAGCGCGCCGATCCACATCAGCGTTTTCTTGCGACCGATCTTGTCAGAGGGCCAACTACCAAACATCGCACCAATTACGGTGCCCCACAACGCGGCACTCAGAACCCAACCATGCATCGCATCACTAAGCCCCCAAAGCTCTTGCACTGCTTGCTCGGCGCCAGAAATGACTACGGTATCAAAACCAAATAGAAACCCCGACAGTGCTGAGGTAAGTGACCAGAAAAATAGTTTTTTATTCATAAGGGTAAAGAAGTTAGATTATAGATTTTCTAGAATATTTTATAGTTCTTTGGTCGCGCTATGGAAAACATGAATCACTTAACTAAACTAGATTCACCAAAGACACCGTTTTCCATCATCTCAACAATTGCCTGCTCCGAGTAGCCCAGCTGTTGGGCGACTTCCACGTTATGCTGACCGAGCGTCGGGGGAAACTTCTCCAGCTTAGGCGGCGTTCCTTTGAGCCGTATCGGATTACCCAACAATTTAAGCTTACCGGCAACAGGATCCTCCATCGATACAATCATATTGTTGTGCAACACTTGCGGATCTCGAGCCGCTTGCTCAAAGCTGTTCACGCGCGCGCACAACACGCCCCGCTCCTCCAACTCAACCATCCAAACGTCCGTCGACTTCATCAGGAAAGCTTTCGCCAAAGCGGCATTCAACTGATTCTTATTTTCGATCTGTAAGCCCTCTGTACTGAATTCAGCCTGCAAGGACAAATCGCCTAAGCCCAGTGCCGTTGAAATGTCGCGTAGTGCATTGTCCGAAAAAACGGGTGAAATTTCGATAAAACCGTCTGCAGTTTGAAACGCTTTATTGATTGCAGCCTCGGTACCACCAACTGCTGCAGGCCGGTCAATACGATCAGCATTCAAGCGCGATGCCGCATCCCAAGCATGGCCATGGAAGGCAACACTGAGTAAATCAGTCGAAACAAACTGCCCCTCCCCCGTCTTGAGGCGGTGCACCAGAGCGGTCAGTATACCGACCATCAAATTAAGCCCCGCCGCATAGTCGATACTGATGCCACCGGGAATCGGCGGCTTCGACTCATCATAAGAAACAAACCATCCACCTTCCGCGCGTGCCATCATATCGTGACCTGCGCGGCCGCGCTCGGCATACGGCCCGGAATCGCCCCAACCACTCGAAGTCGCGTAAATTAGTGCTGGGTTGATCTCCTTCAAGTCCTCATAGCCAAAGCCTAGTTTCGCCATGACTCCTTGCCTAAAGTTATGCACCACCACATCAGACTCTTTGACGAGCTTGCGGATAATCTCCCGACCATCCTCATGCTTTAAGTCTACAGTGATAGAACGTTTGTTCCGATTCAAATTAGCGAATGGCAACGACACATCTTTGACGAAAGGTCCCCACGAACGACTCCAATCACCACTGCCCGGACGTTCGACTTTAATCACATCGGCACCGTAATCCGCGAGCAACTGAGTGCCTACTGGCCCCTGATACACGTGGCTAAAATCTAGAATGCGGATACCGCCTAATGCTTCTTTAGTCATCATCTTATATCGTTTTCTTCTTATTAAGAAAGTCGCTCAAACGCTGCTTAGCATCAGCGTCTTGTAAGCAACTAATCGAACGACAAGCCTCCACTGTGGCATTTTCGTCGCGCGCAACTTGCTCTTGTTGGTTTAATATCGTTTTAAACTGGCTCATTGCATTTTTATTATTCCCAAGCACGGATACAGTGAAGTCGTTCAGTTCGTTGGTCAGCGCATCTTTGTCGCCGACAAAATCAATCAGCCCGATGTCTGCGGCTTGTTTCGCCTCTATCATTTGACCGCTATAAAAGTAATACTTCGCTTTCGACACGCCAATACGACGCGCGAAGCGACGCGTACCTCCCCAACCTGGTATAAAACCAAGGCTCGCTTCAGATTGCGAAAAACGGCCACTGTCGGAGCTGAAAATAAGGTCGCAAGCCATTGCCAGTTCTAGGCCTCCGCCCATTGCATACCCCTCCACCACTGCAACAACGGGCATCGGCAAGTCTTCAAGCATATTGAGCACACGGTGCCCCTGCATCACCCAAGGCACGATCGTCGCCGCATTGGTTTCTTTAAGCACATTGATATTTGCGCCGACACAAAAAAAGCGCTCAGACGTACTACGCAGCAACACAATGCGCGACTGCTGCGCACGCACCTGCTGGATTGCTTGTTCAAGTTCGTTAAGGACGTCTGTATCGAGCGTCGCTGGCTTGCCTTCAGGAGGCGAGAGCAGGATCGTCGCGACCTCCCCAGCAACTTCGCATTCAATATGTGTTTTCATATTTATAAGTTCAAGTTGCCTTGTGGTCCGACTCTAGTCCTGTAGCAACCTGCCGATCACCACCATGGCTGACGTTTGCCGAGGCTGAAGAGGACGGTCTTTTCTTCAGTATATTCTTCGACTGCTTTACTGCCCAATTCACGACCGAGTCCGCTCTGTTTGTAGCCGCCAAAGGACAACTCAGGATGTCCTTCCAGCCATGTATTGACCCACACAGTGCCAGCACGAAGTGCGCGCGATGCCTTCATCGCTTGATTGTAATCATTGGTAAAGATACCGGCGGACAAACCGTAAGCGGTGCGATTGGCAATCGAGATCGCTTCGTCGAGTGTCTTAATTCGAACAATTGAAAGCACTGGCCCAAAGACTTCTTCAGTGGCAGTCGCGGAGTCCGCAGGCACATGATCTAGAATCGTGGCTTCGAGGTAACGGCCCTTCTCAGTCTCAACCTTACCGCCGCCCAAACAAATAGTGGCGCCATCTTTTTGACCTGCGGCGATATAGCCTAGGATCTTTTGCTCCTGCGTCTCATTAATAATCGCACCCAACTTTGAAGTCTCATCGAGTGGATCACACACTGATAGTTCTTTGGCAAAGGCCGTCAGGCGTTCGACAAATTGATCGGCAATACCTTCGTGCACTAAGATACGGCTACTCGCATTACAACATTCACCCATGTTGAAAAATGCGCCCAAGCGAGCGGCATCGACCACGGCATCTAAGTCCGCGTCATCCATCACGATCATCGCATTCTTACCGCCGAGCTCCAAGCAGACCTTTTTCAAATTACATGCGGCAGTCGCGGCAATCGCTTTACCGACAGTGGTCGATCCAGTGAAGGAAATCATCTCGATGTCCTTATGCTCGCACAAGGCCTGGCCAACCGGATCGCCATAACCAGTCACCACATTCAGCACGCCATCTGGCAGCCCACATTCTTTTAGGATTTCGGCGAGAATCAGCGTAGTCGCAGAAGTCAATTCGGACGGTTTGATCACCGCCGAGCAGCCCGCAGCTAAGGCATAAGGCACCTTCTGACTCGCGATCAATAAAGGGAAATTCCACGGTGTAATTAATCCAACGACACCGATCGGTTCGCGCAATGTCATTGATACGGTGCTTGCGCCTAAAGTATTGCAGCTCTGTCCATAGAGGTGGCGACACAGCGCCGCAGCATGCTTCCAGATTCCGGCAGCCCATTCGACTTCGGAGTCAGCCTGCGCAAGTGGCTTTCCGCTTTCCAACGTTTCCAACAGCGCGAGCTCTTGCTTCCGCTCAATGAGCCGCTCCGCCACCGCATACAAGATCGCAGAACGCTCAGCACCCGAGGTATTTGCCCACACGCCAGACTCGAACGTCTGCAGCGCAGAGGCAACCGCTCGGTCTACATCGGCAGCCGTGCCTGCAGCGATTGCCGTAACGGGACAGTCGTGCGCGGGACTCTGGCGCGTCATATAGCTCGCACTGGTCGACGGTGTAAAAGCACCATCGATCCAGAGATCGAATCTCTTGGGTGTTTCAGGGATTTTCATAGTTAAATGCAATTATGTATATTGTTAACAACTTGAAGTGCGAATAGAAAATACTAATTCAATCAATATGTGGCTATGATACCTTAAACGGCTTAAGAATATTGGTCTTCAAAGCCTTTAATGCCGCTTTACGGTCGCCCGCTTCAACTGCATCGACGATTTGCTTATGCTCTTCATAGCTATCCGTCAGCATTTCATGTCTAGAATATGGCAGACGCACGCCGCCCATCATCGGTAGCCAAACAGACTCCAAGCCACTGTGTCCACAGTGGCGCAGGAACAAACGGTGGAACTCAAGATCCAGTTGCACCACCGCAGCCATATCAGCGTCTTCACAAGCGAGTTTGAAGAGGCGTAAATTCTTACGGATCTTGGAGGTAAAGTCCTCGGCAGGATGAGCGATGATTTCGCTCATTGCGAAACTCTCCATCTTATAGCGCAGATCGACCATCACCGTAATCAATTTCCCATCCCACTCCTTGCCGACACGAGAGCCGCGGTTTGGCGTAAATTCCAGCAAGCCTTCTTGAGACAACTGTAAGAGCGCATCGCGAATCGGGCCACGACTGACATTAAAACGCTCAGCCAATGGGATCTCCCGCATCGCTTCGCCTACCTCAAACTTCCCTAACAGTAGCTCAGCTCGTATTTGATCGGTAACCTGTTCTCGAACGTTCCTGTATTCCATGTGAAAATGACTAATTGTAGTGGTGAATGATGGTTGTTTTCGACTATCCGTAGCAAGCTGAATCGCCGCAACTAGCCTTCCTCTATCAGGTAGCTGCCCCAGCCTTTTTCGAAGAATTCACGGTGCACCTGCGGGTCACGATTCACTGGTTGTGAGCGAATTGTGATGCCGCCTGCGGATCGATGAACGATGAGCTTGGCCTCTTTGTCGTTCGCTTGCTCTTCAATAAAGCGGAAATGGCTCAAGTCTTCAATCGACGCATCGGGACACCGCGTGCCCGCCTCCGAGCAGATAGCACGGGCACCGCGACTACCGCCGCCTGCGCAAATATAGTGATCCAGCGCTGTGAGCACTGCCTCTGAAACCCACACCATGTGCCGCCAGCGGAACGCCTGCCCCACCATCGCTGCGGAGCTGGCCTCTAAGCCATTCGATTCGACCTCGCGGCGTAATGCCGTGGCGGATTGCAGCGCGGACTGCACCTCATCTGCAGTACAAATAATCCCCGCGTAGTCACTCATGCGTGCCTGAACTTCCGCCTTTACGTCCTTCGGCTTGCGCCCACTACCACTCACAAATCCATCGGCATCTCGCAGCGCACCGGCAAGTGCAGAGGACACTGTGCTCTGATCTACCACTGTATCCGTTTTATCATTACGCGAGCGCTTGATCGCAAGCGCCACACGCTTACCAAAGACTTGACCAGAGTTAAGCGCGGCACCACCCGGACGTGTTACACCGTGGCTGCCAGCCGCTTCGCCAATCGCATAGCAACCGCCGAGGTTGGTGCGGCCCCAATCGTCGATCAAAATACCGCCGTTCATGTGCTGATTGTTCATCGCGAATTCCAACGGCTCGGACGCGAGATCAGTGCCGTGCATTCGATAGAGTTCGATCGCCAGTGGGTTCATCCGGCGCAGACGGTCAATCGGCAGATCTTGCAGCGCATCATTGTTTTCCAGATATTCGCGCACATCGGGATCGAGATTATCCAGCGAGAATGTATCGCCCGCATTCACAGGCTCTGGGTTGCGAAGGAAATCGAGATAGACCTTACGCCCGGCTTGCTGCTCTATAAACACTGCCAAATCAAGCAGACTGGAACCGTAGTCCAACATACGTGTGGAGTGATACGGCCATTGGTAGCCTTTGCGGAAGGTATTGGAAACCATCTCGCGCGTGGTGCGATAGAAGCGCTCCAGAAAGTGGATCTCATTGCCCTCCGCATCCACGGAATAAATGCGCGGCATGACCTGCACATAGGTGCCAGACAAATTCCATGGAAAAGTCGTGCGCGGTGTGCCGATACCGAATTGACTCTCAGTGACGTTGCACAGCTCCACACCCGCTTCTAGGGCGAGCCCCAAACCGCCGTGGCAATGATGCGGATACACACTGTCGCGATAGAGTTCACCTGGGCCACCCGTTGCGATCACCAGATCCTCGCAGCGGATAAAGACCAGACCATAAGCATTACGCTTTTCCTCGCGATGCAAGGCGATCACACCGCAGACACGCTCTTCGCCATCGACGGTTTGTTTGACAATCTGAATACCACTACAGCTCGGCAGGATATGCACACCCAGTGTGAGCGCTTCTTCAAACAACACCTTGACCATTAACTTCGAAGTGCGCGGGCCGCAACTGGTCGCACGTCCCGCCTCATCATGGTCGGTCTTGTAACGCAAAATCGCGCCCTGATTATCGTGCGGCAAAGGTAAGCCCATATACTGCAAACCTCCCATCGCATCGATCGATCCGACCGCTTCCACATACGCAGTCGAAAAATCCATCGCCCCGCCACTACAGAGACTTTGCGCGTATTTCACGAAATTGTCGCCCTTGTAGTCCGTACTCGCCGTGTAAAGCGTCTGCTTGTCCGACCCCGAACACGCCGACGTGCCGGCAAACAAACCAGTGCTCGCCACCAATACATCGACACCACGACGCTTCAACTCGACTGCCGCACGCATGCCCGCCGCGCCACTGCCAAGCACCAATGCATCACAACTATACACCGGCACAGTCACACCCGCGACTTGCATGCTTTGCTCGGCTGCATCAATCCCGCGCACAGCAGGCATATCGACACGGGTTAGGCGGTCGAGAATTGCTTGAGGGATAGCATCAATACCGTCTTCAGTTGGTGTGGCTGATGTACTCATAGCTTGAATCAATTAAAAAGTTGGAGATGGATAAAAAAACGCGATGCCTTGGCACATCAACAGTGCGCCCGCAAAAAGCAAATTTCTATCACAATTCTCTCGGCGTCCACCATGCGTCAAGCTCGGCGCGCAGCGCTTTGACAATATCTGGGCGAGCTATGGCAAGGTTACTTTGTTCGAAGGGGTCGAGCTGCAGGTTGAACAACTCCACTTGATCAGATGGTGGCTTGGTAAGCCATGGGATTTCGCGTAGCTCCGGTTGCTTCGCTTGCCAGACGATCAGCTTCCACTGCTTACTAACAAGCACGCGGCCTCGCAGTGACGCTTCGGGCCGATCTACCTGCAGCATGTCGTGGTGGTAATTATCACCGAAGACATACTTGCGCTTCTCGACCACATCGAAGTCTAATAAATTAATGCCGGGCATCATCGGGTGCGCGTCTAGGCCTGCGATGCTCAAAATGGTGGGTGCGAGATCAATGTTACTCGCCATGTTCGATACATCCATCTTCGGTGCTACCTTGCCCGGCCACTTGATGGTAATCGGGGTGCGCATGCCCAGTTCAGAAGGATAGACTTTGTCATTACCGGGCCAGCCATTGTCAGAAACAAACAGCACCACGGTATTCTCTTCGAGTCCCTTAGACTTGAGGATGCCGAGCAGCTCGCCACAGGTCTCATCGAGCCATTCGACCATGGCATAATATTTGGCACTGTGGCCGAGGTGCTTGTATTTACTTAGCAAGCGCTCGGGTGGATTGTGCGGTGTGTGTGGCAGGAACGGCGCATACCAGACTAGGAATGGCTTTTGCTGGTCTTGAGCTTCATCAATAAAGTCATAGACGGGCTGCATACCATTACGGCCAATGCCCAGTGATTCTTTTGAGCCATGTCGGCCAGTCTCACCCATAGTGTGCGTGAAGCCTGCAATCGCAGGATCCTTTTGCCAAAACTTGCCAGTGTGCAGGCTGAGGTAGCCCTTTTCTTGCAGCATCAGTGGTAATTGCGGCAAGCTCTTGTAGTGATCGACCCAAGGCTGACGATCGCCACGCGCTGCTGGATCATTCCCCGTATAACCGTGCTGGTAAGCATACAGGCCGGTCTGCATGGTGGTCAGCGAGGGGCAGCAGAGCGGCGTGCTGACATAACCACGGGTGTAGACATGACTTTCTGAAGCTAAGCGATCCAAATGCGGAGTCTGGATATCAGGATGGCCCATGAAGCCGTAGTCGGGAAAGCCGTGATCATCGCTAATGATCAGCACAATATTAGGTGGCGCCTCGGCGACATCGGCGTGAAGCGCAGGTGCCACCACGACCGCAGTGAGAAGGGCAAAGATGGCAACAGCTAGGCCGGTGAATGAATGATGCATGCAGTGAGGTGAAAGTAGTTAAAGCAGGAGTAGGCAGAACTTGTATGTCTAGATACAACCCGAACTTACATCCTGCAAACCTCAAATCCTTAAGAGTCCCGCCAAGCAATCTTCGTC
>JAFMHF010000078.1 GCA_017854655.1 Puniceicoccaceae bacterium
CCATGCCCCACTCATTCCAAACCCTTTGCTTACTCCTCATCTGCGCACACAGCCTATGCGCCGCAGCACACGTCTGGACCTCGACCTCTGGCTCGGAAATTGAAGCGACTTACCTTGGCAGTTTTGGCGACGACCTCTGGTTTGAAGATACTACAACACAGAGGCGATTACTCAAGATGCCGGCCAAATACATTTCCTCGACTGATCTATCGCTAATCGAGACCAACGAAATTGCGCCTCGAATCGCGCCTCAAGCAATCGATGACGCCGACACCTCACTCTGGCTGTTGGAACAGCTCTTCAAAATAACAGTGTCTAAGCCGCTCGACAGCACCCTCACACTCGAAGATACGCTCAATAATCTGCTAAGCACGATTCCGCAACGCGAGGACACGGAGCTTCGGATTAAATTCCACCGCAAAGTGAATCAAGACGCCACAGGCATTGATCTAATCAATGGCCCGACAATCTATGCCTGCCTTCAGCAACTCGCCGATGCGCATCAGTTTACATGGAGTATCCGCAAGGGCGTCCTCACCTTGCGCCCCGAATAAACCAAGGCATAAGGTGTAGGATGCCTCCAGAAACTACGCCTCTCCCTGAAAGCGGAAGACACTCATCGACACTGGAGGCAATTCCAGCTTAATCGAATACGGACGGCCATCCCACTCGACCTCGTCGGCAACGACGCCACCGGCATTACCAAAGCCCAGACCGCCATATTCTTTGGCGTCGGTATTCAAAATCTCCTGCCAGTATCCAGCATACGGCACACCGACTCGGAAGCCTTCTCGCTGCACGGGTGTATAATTACCGACGACTGCCAATGTATCGGTCTTCGCGGTGCCATTACGCAGGAAGGTTAAGACACTGTTATCTGCGTCCGAATTATTAATCCACTCGAATCCTTCCGGATGATTATCACCCGCGGCAAAACCAGGTATCTCACGGTAAATACGATTGAGATCACGCACCACCATCTGCACACCTTGATGGTCCAAGTATTCCAACAGGTGCCAATCCAAACTACCATCGTGTGCCCACTCTGCAGATTGACCAAAGTCACAGCCCATAAAGAGCGTCTTCTTGCCGGGCCACATCCACATAAACGCATACAGCAAGCGGAGCTGACGTGCCTTATTCGACATCGGCTCTCCGGGCATTTTCAGCATCATCGAGCTCTTGCCATGCACGATCTCATCATGTGAAAAAACCTGCGTGAAATTTTCAGAGTACTGATAGAGCATCGCAAACGAAAGCTGGTGATGCTCGAATTTTCGATAAATCGGATCCTTCTGAAAATACTCCAAAGTGTCGTGCATCCAGCCCATGTTCCACTTCATGTCGAAGCCGAGACCACCTTCGGATGTCGGCTTAGTTACTCCAGGGAATGCGGTCGACTCCTCAGCAATCATCAGTGTACCGGGATAATATTGATGCACCAAATCATTGGTGCGGCGCAGAAAATCGATTGCTTCGAGATTTTCGCGACCACCATACTGATTCGGGATCCACTGCCCTTCTTCGCGGGAGTAATCAAGGTACAGCATCGATGCCACGGCATCGACGCGTAAGCCATCAATGTGATAACGCTCACACCACGCCAATGCGCTGGCGATCAGGAAAGTGCAGACTTCTTTGCGACCGAAGTTAAAAATATAAGTACCCCAGTCCTGGTGGAAGCCTTGCCGCGGGTCGGCATGCTCATACAGGGCTGTGCCATCGAATTGACCGAGCGCGAAACTATCCGTCGGGAAGTGCGCTGGCACCCAATCCATAATCACACCCAATCCATTCTGGTGCAGTATATCGACCAAGTACATAAAGTCTTCTGGCGTGCCAAATCGATAAGTCGGCGCAAAGAACCCAGTCACTTGGTAGCCCCAAGAGCCATCAAAGGGATGCTCCGATAGCGGCATGAATTCGACATGTGTATATTGCATGTCCTTCAAATAGTCGACTAGTTCAGTTGCTAATTCACGATAAGACAACGGACGGTTGGCATCTTCGACGACCCGCTTCCATGAACCCAGATGCATCTCATAGATTGAGACCGGCGCATTCGCCCAATCCGTCGATTCACGCTGCTTGATCCAGTCGGCATCCTGCCATGCATAACCATCCACTTTACAAACGATCGATGCATTACCTGGAGGCGACTCAAAGCGAGCGCCATACGGATCGGTCTTTAACAATGGAAAATCCCCCTGCTGCGTGCCGATCTCGAACTTATACTTGGCTCCAGCTTCTAGCCCCGGCACGAATAACTCCCAGATGCCAGATCCACCGAGACTGCGCATCGGATGGTAGCGACCGTCCCAATGATTAAAGTCACCGACTAGCGAAACACGCGTTGCACTTGGCGCCCACACGGCGAACGACACACCTGCCACTCCATTTAACTCACGCAACTGAGCACCCATTTTATTGTGGGCCTGATGCTCATTACCCTCATTAAAGAGGTAGACATCATTATCCGACAAACTAGGCAGAAAACTATATGGGTCATAGAACTGACGGATTTCGCCATTATAGCGCTCGATTCTTAAGCGGTAGGCAAATACATCCTTTCGCTTAGGGATCACCCCTTCAAAGAACCCATCATCCGTCAGACGTTTCAACGGGTAACGCCGGCCCTCGGGCTCCGACACGTCGACAACCTCGCAGGTTACGGCATCATCTAAAAAAGCGCGCACCACTATGCTAGATTTTGATCCCATTGTATGGGGATGCATTCCCAACACTGAGTGCGGCTGACTCGATGTCACCTGAGTAACCGAGTCGAGGAGGGCTTTAGAAACAATCACGGCCACAAGAAAAGATCACTTCCCTTAGTATTTGCAAGAACCATAGCCGTTTCATCCGATTCAAACAGAAAAAATCCACTTGATTTACACTCATGCGATAAAAGACTTGTCGCCCTAAAATACCCCGCCCATAGTCCCATCCCGTGCCACGAATCGCTCGGTTATATTTCCTTCTCTTACTCATTTCGAAGTTCTCGCTGCCGCTTTCTGCGGCTCTGCCAGAACTGAGCTCGATTGAGCCCTTAGAGTTCGACGAAGCTGCTCAGCGCTTAATCGCCCGCGGCGATGCTCGGCTCGACTTTCAAGACACGCGTCTCAATGCGGATCGAATTACCTACTATCAGGAGCACTCTTTAGCAGATGCCTTCGGTAACGTCGCGATCTCAAGAGATGGCTATCGCCTCATCGCCGACCAATTGAGCTATGATACACAAGAGAGTGTATTCGCCGTCGACACCTTGCGCACCGGCCAGTGGCCGATCTATATTGCTGGTGTCAGCGCAGGTGGCACCACAGAAAACACCACCTTTAAGGGCGCGACGATCTATTATGGTAATCCAGGGCGCTTCACGCCCAACGTCTCTTCTGACCAGATTGATTTCACCAGCGAACAAGGCGGCAAATTAAAGATGGGCGCTACGACCTTCAGAATCGGCAACCTGCCAATCGCCAAACTTCCTGGTTACACCCACTACATCGATCAAACCCCCTTGCTCTTCGATGTTAATGTGGGTTCAGATAGCGAACTCGGTACTTACCTGCAAACAACGACCCTCTTTCCAGTCAATTCCTGGCTACGTGCCGGAGCTAATCTTGACCTCTACAGCAAACGCGGGGTGCTGGCTGGCCCGACAGCTCAATATTCCTACAACTCCGAAAGTCAGACAATCACTGGCGCACTCAGCACTGGATATATCGACGATCAAGGCGATCCTGAGCCTGGCCTTTACAACCAACCGATCGATTCCGAGCGTGGCTTTGTAGAATGGCGTCACCAACACCACATCGGCGAACGCATCAATATCACAGCTTCGGCTAGTTATTGGTCTGATTCTGAGGTGACACGCGACTTCCGCGACGACTACTTCCGCGACAACCAACAACCAGACTCTTTTGTCGAAGCTGTTTACGCTGGCGACAACTACTTCTTGTCCGCCTTCGGACGCTTCCGGCCGAATGATTTCCAACTGGTGCAAGAGCGTCTACCCGAAGTGCGTTTCGATCTACTCCCTGTGCCTGTTTTTAATACTGGAGCCTACCAACGCTTCTCTGCCAGTTATGCGCATTTAGAAGAAGATTTCGGTCAAGTCATCCCGGAGATCGACCAAGACAGTCAATCAGATCGCTTTGACTTCACCTACCGCATCGAGCGCCCCATCCTACTCACTGACTGGCTCACACTGACGCCTCTCGCCGGTGCCCGTGTTACCCACTACGAGAATCAAGAAATCGATCCGCTCGCGCTCGGCAGATACAATAATCCCTACGGCAACCCGACGCCCAGCGAACTCGAAGACGATCAATTCACTCGAGAGATCTACGAAGTTGGTTTCGACCTCGAAGCGCGTGCTTACGCCACCTACGCCACTCAAAACAAAATGTGGGAAATTAACGGACTTCGTCACTTAGTGCGTCCCGTATTACGCTACCGCTACTACTCTGATCCAGATGCTACAGACGAGATCGCCGTCATCGACCGCACCGCTTTCGATCTAAACCGTCCGATGCTTGACCTCAGTGACTTACGCAACGTCGACTCCATCAGTGAAACACACCTCACACGTCTCGGCGTAGAAAACCTTTTCCAAACCCGAGCGAAGGGCTATGGTTCACGTACACTCGCCGCATTGAATTTCTACCAAGACATTCTATTCGAGAAAGATACGCGTTACGATGGCGACAAGCAAGACACCCTCAACGCCACATGGATCGAGCTCGTATTGAGCCCCGCTCCTTGGCTCAAGTTCGACCTCGCCAGCCGCTTTCAAACCGAGAGCATGTCACTCGAAGAGCTCCGCACCCGCACCTCAATACGAAGTGGCGAAATATGGGAAATCGGGCTCTCAACTATTTTTCTGCATGATCGGATCGATCAATACCGCATCGACTTCATCTATCGGATCAACGAGCGCTATTCGTTCCTAGCAGACACCCGCTACGACGCCGAAACTGGCGAATTTACCAGCACCGAGTTCGGCATTAACACGCGGCTCAACAACGCATGGGAAATCATCTACGGCCTCACCTTCCGTCAGGATTCTAGCCGCGAAAGCGATTTCGAATTTACCGTGCGCCTACGCCTCGCAAATCAGTAACCACCGATCAGCATGCAAGAAGCACTCGTCCCCTCAAATGACTTCGCCATTCGACTGCCAGCATTCGAAGGACCACTGGACTTATTGCTCTACCTAATTCGACGCAACGAGGTCGATATCTACGATATACCGATCGAGCACGTCACCGCACAATACATTGAAATTCTCGACTCAATGGAGAATCTCGACCTCGAAGTCGCAGGTGAATTTTTCGTTATGGCCGCGACGCTCATGTACATTAAGAGTCGCATGCTCCTACCACAAAAGGACCAAGGCTCCAATCAAGACGTCGAAGACGACGACATCGACCCACGCTGGGAGCTAGTGCAACAGCTGCTTGAATACAAAAAGTTCAAGGAAGCATCCGCCGAAATTGAGGAGCTCATCCTCAACAGTAACGATTTGATCGCTCGAATCGGGCCTAAAGAGGCACTGCAGGCGGTCGAACGACCGCTCAAGCCGGTCGAACGCGTCGACCTGTGGAATACCTTCAACCAAGTGCTCCGACGGCTCGCAGAGCGCATCACCACCGGCGAAATCAATGCCGAACAAGTCACCGTCGCCGACCGCATGGAATTCATCCTGCTGCGCTTTAAGCAGCAGCCCAACTTTCTATTTTCAGAGCTCTTCGAAGCGACCACCACGATCACCACCATCGTCGCCACATTTCTCGCCGTGCTTGAGCTGACACGGCTTGGAGAAATTTTAATTAAACAAGATCGCGCCTTCTCTGACATTCGCTGTGAACGCGGTACTTCTACTGGTTTTAGCTTTAATCGCAGCTTCACTTAAGATGCAGCGTAAAATGAAACAGTCCGGACACCTGCTCGGAGTCGGCTTAGACAACACTGACGGCCATAAACGGATCACCCAAGCAGATCGCTTTGCGGTCATAGGCGGCTCTAGTGAGACCCACGAGCGCATGACTGAAACCGTCATCAAAACCTTCGAAACCCTAGATCAACGCGGCAAGACACTCGATCAAATCGAGCAACAAGAACTCGCCGAAATTATCCACAAAAACACTCCGGGCAAATGAGCCGCTTGACAGCTTGCCTCGAACCCACCTAATTTCAGCCAACACTTTATGAGCGAACAACCCCAAGATCCTTTCCTAAACGGCAGCGACGAAGTCCCATCCGACGAAGCCGCCGCCGCTGCAATAGAATTAGCCGCGGAAGCAGAGGCCGCAGGCGCCAAAGCCAATTCGATCGCAGCGTCGCCTCAAACCCCGGCGCAACCAGCACTTAAGCCCTCATCGCCGCCAGTGGCCAAGCCCGCAGCACCACGCGCGGCTGCACCGGCTGCACCACGTCCTGCTGCGGCTCCAACTCCATCACCCGCGACACCAGCTGCACCCGCCGCTGCACCACGCGCCACTGAACCACGTCCTGCTGCGGCTCCAACTCAATCACCCGCGACACCCGCCGCTGCACCACGCGCCGCTGCAGTTCGTCCTACTGCGGCGCCGACCCAATCACCCGCGACAGCTCGCCCGAGCCCTGCAGCGGCGCCGAAAGCTGCCACAGTTCGCCCTGTCGCGATCACCCCCTCCGCCAGCACAGAAGAAGCATCCATCAGCGTGCCGATGCTGATCGTCGATGCGATCGCAGCAGCGGTTGCCATCGCATTTACCGTCCTGCTACTCCAAGACATCTCTCCTTTCTTAAACTAAATTCAAAATTAAAATCTTATGTCTGAAAACATCACCGAACTCGATAGCAGCAACTTTGAAGCTGCAATAAGTGCATCCGTCCCCGTCGTCGTCGACTTCTGGGCTCCATGGTGCGGCCCTTGTAAAGCGATTGCGCCGATCCTTGAAGAACTCGCAGCCGAACTCGGCGATGCAGTCAAAATCTGCAAGGTCAACGTCGACGACAATAGCGAGATCGCCGGTAAATTCGAAATCCGCGCCATCCCAACTATCTTAGTCTTTAAAGACGGCGCAGTCTCCGACACCATCGTCGGGCTCACCTCTAAGGAGGACCTGAAAGCGAAGATCTCTTAAACGATCAAAGCCCATTCTTTCCGAGAATGCATCCGGCCAACAGGTCGGGTGCATTTTTTTTGGATTAAACCGACCGCTCACTCTGACTACTTAGAGCCAAGTAGCTCGGCCGTTCGCTGCGGCACGCCGTCGAATGCCCCATTGGTGAAAAACACAAACACCCAGCCCTCCGCGGCCGAACTGTCGGCCCGAATTTGCTCAAACAGCGCATCATTGTCCGCAAAAGTCATCGCCACCGAGCTATCCTTAGATAGCTCCGCCACCATGCGCTCGGTATCCAAACGCTCATGCGCCGCGATCGAATCGGCGCGATGGACTGCGCCGAGATAGACCCGCTCCACCCCCGAAAGCGCCTGAGTAAACGCCTCCTGAAAGAGTGAGGTGCGCGCAGTGTTACTGCGCGGCTCAAAACTCACACACAGCTTGCGATCCGGATACGCCGCCCGCAGGCCCTCCAACGCGCCAACAATGGCAGTGGGATGATGGGCAAAGTCTTCGAGCACCGTCCACTTGGCGCACTGATGCAATACATCTTGTCGCCGTTTCACTCCGCGGAAGCGTGCCAGCGCCCCTAGATCAAACTCCACAGGCGACGTGTGCCCGCAGGAAAACGCCGCAGCCAGCGCAGCCATCGCCGCATTACGTGCATTGAACAAGCCATGCATGGACCAGCTCACGCGGGTCCACAGCTCCCCTTGCCAAATCAAGTCAAACGCCGCGCCCTGCGCCGCATCGGTAAAATTCGCGATCACTAGATCATTCGTCTCACCGGTGCCGACACGAACCACCTGGGTCCACGGTGCGGGTAACAGCGCTGCAATGTTGGCATCGTCGCCATTCACAATCGCACAGCCTTGGCTCGGAATGATCCGTAAGAAATGCCGAAAAGTGCGCTGCACATCTTGCAAATCTCGAAAAATATCTGCGTGATCGAATTCCAAATTATTCAGTACGGCAAGCTGCGGCCGGTAGTGGATGAATTTACTGCGCTTATCAAAAAATGCCGTATCATATTCATCTCCTTCGATCACAAAAGCGTCACCAGTGCCGAGTTTCGCGCCACTGGGTAAATCGCGCGGCACACCACCGATTAACCAGCCCGGTTCCGCGCCAGCGGCGTCGAGTAGAAAGGTCGTGATCGTCGACGTAGTGGTCTTACCATGCGTGCCCGCAATCACCACTGGCCGCCGCCCGAGCAACACCGTATCATGCAGCAACTGCGGCAGTGAGATAAACGAGACCGCGGATTGATTGAGCAACCACTCCACCTCGACATTCCCCCGACTCATCGCATTGCCGACGACCACACGGTCTGGCTTCAGCGCCGCGAGTCGTTCGACATCGTAGCCATCAAATACTTCGATCCCAGCATCTGCCAACACATCCGACATCGGTGGATACACGCCAGTGTCCGCACCGCAGACCTCGTGGCCCTGCTCCCGCACCAACAACGCCGCATTACCCATCGCCGTCCCGCAAATGCCCATAAAATAAATCTGCATTCATTTAGATCACTTTAGGCGGCGAAAAAATACAAGCGGCAAGTCAGCGCAATCAGTCGAAATGGCTGTGCGACGACTCGATACCGGTTAATTGGCTCAGCGTGCTCCGCTGCCACGTATGACCACTCGGACGGTCCGTACGAGGATCACGATATCGAGCCACAACGACCAATTATGCACATAATAAGGATCCCAACGAACCATGCCATCACTGCCGACTTCACTGCGGCCAGAGACTTGCCAAAGTCCGGTCATACCTGGTCGAACGCGCTCACGCAGCTTTCTCACAGATGGCGGCAGTTGCTCATGATGATAATTCGGTAATGGCCGGGGACCAATCAAAGACATATCGCCTCTCAGAACGTTAATTAATTGCGGAATTTCATCCAATGAACTACGCCGCAAAAATGTGCCAAGCTTAGTGATCCGCGGATCATTACTTAACTTACAGTCATGCGCCCATTCGGCACGAAGCGCGGCATCCTCCTGCAACTTTTGCGCTAACACCGCTTCTGCGTCGGGCACCATGGTGCGAAATTTCCAAGTATTAAACATGCGCCCGTCTTGCCCGACTCGCTGCTGCTTAAAAATCGGATTTTCACGGTCATCCAGCCAAATTAAACCGCCCACCAGAGCACAGAGTGGTGCCCACAGCGGGATCGTGAGCACGGTGAGGCAATACTCAAAGGAGCGCTTCACCACGCACTTGCCTGGGTCTAATAGATTATTGGATAATTCTAAGCTTGGAGTGCCACTGAGATCTCGTGAATTCACCCATAGCGAAGGTAAGAACACCAAATTCGGAATAATCATCACCTTGAGGTAACTCGATAGAGACCCTTCGACCATCTCAACGATGCGTTCGCCCTCGATCTCGGTAATCGCAAGGATCGCCAGTGGCACATCCTGAACGATGGAATCTGTTGTCCCACGAATCGGCACACCTTCAATGGCACAATCCATCAGAGCGGGATTATCGTCAAAAATACACACTGGGTAATAGCCTTGTCCCGGCTCTTCCTTCAGACTGCGAATGATACTGCGGCCCACCACACCCCCCCCATAAATCGCGACTGGTATGCCCCACAGCTGCCAGCGTATGAGGATCCGCTTCGCCAGCATACGCATGCATGGGATCAGCGGAACTGCCAGCAGGAACGCAGCGCAGATAGTGAAACGACTGGTTGCAATACCACTCTGAGTCAAAAAGAGCGCTACTGAAACGCCGGAAAATACGATCGCAGTCAAACAGACTTGGCGCCGCAAAGATTCGACCGGTGATAGGCCCCATGCCGGCAATAAGCCCCAGGCAAAGGCACCCACCGCCCAAGCAACTGTAAGCCATAAGAGCCATACGGGGCTCATCGGGCTGCCAAACAGCAGCAACCGAGCATACGCAGCCAGCTCAAACGCCA
>JAFMHF010000079.1 GCA_017854655.1 Puniceicoccaceae bacterium
CGAAGTAATGAGCAGTCGCTGATGCCTCGGCATCTAGCTGCGAGAAGCTACGTTCAACATAGCGAATCGCGCCATCAGCCTCACGCCCAACAGGCGCACGCACCGCAGCGCCATGAGGATGCTGAGCAGCTTGTTCAGCCAGAAAGTAAGCGACGTTGTGTGGCATAAGTTAAAAAACATCCCGTGGCAGGACAGCCCGATTGCCAAGAAAAAAGCCGCTCCCAAATGGCAGCGGCTTTTTAGAAATATTTAAACCACTGTGGCCTAGTAGTCTTCGATCGTAATCAAGCCCCAAAGAAGCGTGGTCTTATCACCAGAAAAATTCTTACGAGTGTAGAGTTCGTCGGAATTGATTGTGAACGAATTCGGCGAAGTTGGCGCATAGCTTTCCTGCACATTTTTATACAAGCCAAGGACATTTGTTTCCCCTGTAGTCATTTGTGCTTTACCACCATCACAGCCAGTGAATACGAGTGCAGCAGCAGCAAGAGAAAGAAGGGTGAGGGTTTTACAACGCATGTTTGTTTTAGGGTTCATTGTTTAAAAAATTTAAACTGCAAAGCCTAGAGGGACTTGGCAAGCGGTTTTTCACGGAGACGCTAAGGATTGTTATTCCTCGTCATCGAGCACGCCATCGGCGAGATCGAGATTCGAGTGGACGGCTTTAACATCCTCTAGAGCATCCAAAATCTCAATCAAATGCAGCACTTTACGTGCAGTCTCCTTGTCACTGATCGGCACCGTAATATTGGGCAAATAAACCAGATCCGACTGTTCTGATTCGATCCCCTTGGTACTCAAGGCCTGTGAAACTGTGTCATACGCAGACATTGGGCAAATCACCTCGAAGTGATCACCTTCGTTTTTAATATCCTCAGCGCCCGCTTCGAGCGCTACATCCATCAGTGTTTCTTCATCGGTCTGCTTCGCATCAATGATGAACTGGCCGACGTGATCAAACTGAAACGAGACCGCACCGACGCCGGCGAGATTACCGCCGTTCTTGCCCATCGTGCTACGCACTTCAGAGGCAGATCGATTCTTATTATCCGTGGTAATCTCGACAATCAGTCCCACACCACTCGGCGCATATCCCTCATAGACGATTTCTTCGTAAACGACGCCTGGCAATTCACCGGTGCCTTTTTTGATCGCACGCTCGACATTATCATTAGGCATATTCGCCTCTTTCGCCTTCGCCACCACGGTGCGCAAGCGCGGATTCATCGAAGGATCACCGCCTCCAGCGCGAGCCGCGAGCGTGATATCCTTACTAATCACACTGAAAATCTTACCGCGCTTGGCGTCTGTAGCACCCTTTGCACGTTTGATGGTAGCCCATTTGCTGTGTCCTGACATATCTAAAAAAAGCTGAATGATGAAACGCTGAAATACTGAAATACTGAAAATCGCGCAGCGCGCATCGCAAAATTCAAAGGGGTGGGGTTATTTATTTTTCTTACGTGGCTTCGTGCTTGGCGAACCACCTTTGCCAGTTGATGTCGCAACTTTGGCAGCAACGACAGGCTTCAGTTCTTCATCCGGACTATTATTAATGATCTTCTGTTGAAGAATGGTCAAAAGATTTTGTACGGTCCAGTAGAGGACTAAACCAGATGAAAAATTGTAAAGGAAGACCAGAAAGATGAAAGGCAAGAACTTGAATATCTTTTGCTGCGCGGGGTCCGCAGTCGGCGAAACAGGCATCATGCGCATTTGAAAGAACATTGTCAGGCCCATGATCAATGGAAGAATGTTTATCGGAAAGCCGGCAATATACATCAAGGTATCCGGCATCGACAAATCACTCACCCACAGGAACGACTCGTGGCGCAGCTCTGAGGCAGAGCGGAGCATATAGAACAGGCCGAGGAAGATCGGCATCTGGACAAGCATCGGTAAGCAACCCGCGACCGGATTAACCTGATGCTCCTTAAAGACCTTGAGGGTCTCCTGCTGTAATTTCTGAGGGTTATCCTTATATTTTTCTTTAAGCTCAGCCATCGGCCCTTGGATCTTTGCCATGCGCTTCTGCGAGCGACTCGCTTTAGCTGAAAGGGGCCAGAACAGTGTCTTAATGCAAATCGTCATAATCACGATCGACCAACCCCAACTAGGAACGACCGAATGAATCGCATACATAAAGGAAAGCAGTAACTTACTGATAAAGCTGAGGAAACCGAACTGCATGACTTCGTCCTGCTGATTACCCAGCGCTTGCAGGCGCTTAAATTCTTTGGGCCCGACGTAGAAATCAAAATCTAGGGTTTTGGCACTGCCTGCAGGGACGGTGCCAACTTCATAACCAACACTGCCGGAGATACCTGGTCGACCACGTGTGCCATCTTCAGCTTCAGGCGACTCGACTGGATAAATAAACAAATCTCGACCCATCGTTTCCGAACTCAGCACTGCAGCGAAAAACTGATTCTTGACCGACGCCCACTCACAGCGAACAGATTGCTCTAGCTGTTCGACCGGAGCACTGGCACCGATACCTAAAAATCCCTTGCCGCCAGTGAGTTTGTTAATCGCGATGAACTCCGCATCTTCGCCGTCAAAATACCCAACATTCAAGAACGCAGGCAATTGCTTTTCTGTAATTGGACGCGAAGTACCTAGATTCAAATAAATCGTCGACAGTACCTGCGGTGTGGCGGCTTGATTATTAAAAGTCGTGCTGTGGCGGATAATGTAAGGGTCTTGCTCAGAATCATCTTGCGCGAGCGAATAGGTGCGGCGCAGCGCCAGCCCATCACCTGAGTTAAAGACGAACGTGATCGAATCGGCGGACTGTTGCTCGATCGTATAAGGCAGTGCAAATTCCTGCATGCCCCCATCACGGCCAGCGAGGCTAAGGCTCAGTGCAGGCAGACGACCATCTATATTGAAGACATAATCGTCGCGCTTGCCTGTCTTCGTTTGTAAAAACTCGACTGTGCGAATCGCACCGCCAAGGGTCGTAAACTCAACCTCGATAAAGTCATTTGAGAGCGTAACGACTTGTTCGGCAGCGACCATCGTGGGCTGCGCAACGACTACTGCGGCGACCTCTTGGGGTTGTGTCAGCAGATCCAAGATATCGTCACCCGCCGCGCCTGCAGGGTCCGTGACGACCGCATCGCCCACAGGGGCTTCGACTCTCGCTTGCTCAAGTGCCGCAGCCTCTTGCTGCTGTTGCTGAAGCTGCTGATTCTTTAAATCGTTCGTCTGCTTATACATGAAACCGATACCGGCCGCGATGCAGATGATTCCTAAAATTGTATTTTTCTTATCCATCTAAAAGTGAGTTGTGGTGTGCTGAAATGCCTTCTTTCGGCTGCTTGTTCAAGCACGGAAGCGGGTCATACCCGCCGGGGTGCCAAGGGTGGCAACGTAAAATACGTCGAAATGCATACCACCACCCGCGCCAAAACCCATATTGCAAGAACGCGGAACGCGTATAACAAGAGCAGGTTGGCTGGAAGCGGCAGCTACAGTTGGAGCCAAAGAAGATCTGCTTCATCGGCGAGAGTGTTAATTGATAAATGCGCACCAGCAACGCTGCCAACTGCGCAAGGAGCGACGGCTTGCGCCCCGTCCAATGTGGTGCCGATTGGGCCTGTTTCAGTTCGTCGTTCATCCTATTTTTCAGCTGCTTGATCAACCGCTGCCTCTGTTAAGATTGTAGCGCAGGCGCGTAAGTAGCGAGACTCTAAGTCACTGAAGCTGTGCCGATCAAAGCTGGCCCGCAGCACGATCACGACATCGCTACCTAGCGGCAACGCCGATTCATGCTGGCGAAAAAGCTCACGAAACGTCCGCTTGCCAAGGTTGCGTTTCACCGCATTCCCGACACGTCGAGATGCGATCACGCCGAAGCGGCGTGCTGCGCCCTCATCGGGAGCGAGCCGACGGCATTGAAAAATAAAAGGTCCGCACAGGATACGTTTACCCTGATTGCGGACCTCTTGAAATTCGCGCGGTTTGCGCAGACGCTTAGAAGTCGGGATGCCCATGGCTCCGAGACCTCATTACGCTCCGTCTTAGACGGAAGCAGAGAGGCTGTGACGGCCCTTCGCTCGGCGTGCCGCGAGAATCTTGCGGCCACCGCGTGTTGCATTACGTGCGCGAAACCCGAATTTACGAGCGCGGCGAAGTTTTGAAGGTCTATATGTTGGTCCCATGATGTTGTGCTGTGAAAATTGGAGAAAAGCGGAGGAGAAAAACCTCAGATCCCGTCGCTGTCAAGGCATGATCTAGTAGATTTCTGCACTAAAATTCGTCCGACGGCTTAGGTAGATATACAAGAACCCGTCAAAAATATCAAAAAAAGCCACATTCGTACTGCGAATACTTGCAAGTTAGATCAAGACATAGAAAGATCCGGTAATTAATAATCCGAGAGATAAACACTATGGCTACACTGACTCCCGCATCGCTCAACGCTTCAAAGAAAAAGAAAATCAGTTTCGCCGAGGGGCAAAGACTTGCCAAGCGGAAGTCCTACGAGAAGCAAGCCCCGCGCAAGAAAATCAAACTGCAGGAGCTTACCGTCTTCACTCAGCAGCTGGCTGCCATGCTCGAAGCCGGCCTGCCTTTGGTCACCTCACTCGAAGCGCTCGAGGATCAGACTGAAAACCCAGTTTTCCAAGTCATCATCCATAATGTTCGCACCGACGTGTCGGCGGGCAAATCCTTCTCCGAATCTTGTGCCGTCTATCCGCGCGCCTTTCCAAATCTTTTCATCTCGATGGTCGAAGCCGGTGAAGCCAGTGGCGGCCTCGCCGAAATTCTAGATAAAACCTCGGTCTACTTTGAAGAGACCGTCAAGTTGATCAAACAGATCAAAGGTGCCATGACCTACCCAGTCGCCGTCATCGGCCTCTCGGTCGGCCTCGTCAATATCCTGCTGATCTTCGTCATTCCCGTGTTTGCCGAGATGTTTGCAGACTTCGGCGCGGAGTTGCCAAAACCAACGCAGATTCTGATCGACCTCAGCGAATTCCTGAAGTCTTACATCGTCTTCCTAATCATTGGCTTTGCCGCCTTTATTTGGGCCTTCAAGCGCGTCGTCTCGACGCCGAAAGGACGCAGAATCAAAGACCAGACCATGCTCAAGCTACCGGTTATTGGTGAACTCACACGTAAAGTCAGCCTGTCACGTTTTTGCCGTACCTACGCGATCTTGATGCGAGCCGGAGTACCCATCCTGCGCACTCTCGAAATCGTCCGTAAGGCATCCGACAACACCTATATCGAAGCCGCCTGCAAAGAGGTTTCCAAGCACATCAGCCAGGGCGGGCAGGTCTCTGAAGTGCTCGCAATTGACCCTTACTTTCCACCGATGGTCAAACACATGACCCGTGCCGGGGAACAAACCGGTAACGTCGATGGTATGATGGTCAAAGTAGCCGACTTTTACGACAACGAAGTCGACACTCTCGTCTCCGCACTGACCTCGCTAATGGAACCACTGTTGATATGCTTCCTCGGTATTGTCGTCGGCGGCATCGTCATGGCTATGTTCCTACCGATCTTCCAGCTCTCCAGCGTCGTCGGGTAATCGCCATAATCGCAGTTCAGGCTTAGCCACGACTGTCGAGCATTGGCAGTTGCGCCCACATTTCTATCCACCGCTGCTACGCTCGGCTGCAATTAAAAAGAATCATGGTCGGCTAAGCAAGACTCGCCAACGCACAAAGCGATTTGACCGCAGAACAAGCAGCGACACAATTGCTTGCACTCTCAGAAATTCATTATACCAAAAAATTAAACACAGCATATGAAAGTATTTGTAACAGGAGGTGCCGGTTATATCGGCAGTGTCGCAGTCGAACAACTCGTCCTAGCAGGACACGACGTGATGGTCTTTGACAACCTATCGCTCGGCCACCGTGCCGCAGTGCATTCAGATGCAGAGCTGGTCGTTGGCGATCTGGCCAACATCGACTCAATCCGCGACGCGATGGGTCGCTTCAAGCCCGAAGCGATCATGCACTTTGCAGCCAAATCGCTGGTCGGCGAATCGATGGAAGATCCGTTCCTTTACCTCGGTGACAATGTCTCCAATGCGCTCAACTTATTGAAGTGTGTGGTCGAATTCGAAGTACCTCGCTTCATTCTGTCTTCCACGGCCAACTTGTTTGACGATCCAGAGCGTATGCCCATCGCCGAAGATGAGCGCATCATTCCAGGCAGTCCTTACGGCGAATCGAAATATATCATCGAGCGCTATCTACACTGGATGTCTCGCATATATCCGTTCTTCAACTACGCAGCATTGCGCTACTTTAATGCCGCTGGCGCCAGTGTCGAGCGCGGCGAAGACCACACTCCCGAGCTACACCTCATCCCTCTCGTACTACAAGTGGCACTCGGCCAGCGCGAGCAGATCTACATGTTCGGCGACGACTACGACACAGCTGACGGCACTTGCGTGCGCGACTACATTCACGTGATCGATCTGGCGCAGGCACACATCCTCGCGCTCGGGGCGATCGAGAACGAAGATAAGATCTACAACCTCGGCAACGGCCAAGGTTACTCAGTCAAGCAAGTCATCGAGACCGCACGCGAAGTAACAGGTCACGCGATCCCTGCCGAGTTGAAGCCACGCCGTGCCGGCGATCCAGCTACATTGATTGCTGCCAGCGGCAAGATCACCAGTGAACTCAAATGGGACCCAAAGTTTCCTGACTTGAAATCCATCATCACCAGCGCGTGGGTATGGCATCAAGCCAATCCAAACGGCTACGAAGACTAATCACTATAGTATTCAAAAAGGTATCATATGGAACAAGACATTCACAACAAACTCTCCGCGGCAGCAGACAAATACGGCCTCGACATTGAAGGCGGACAAGTGCGCCGCAGTTCATCTCGCTTCTGCTTCGGCGTCGAACATGGCGATTACAACGGCATGGAACTCTTCGGTGTTGGCACCGATCGCTTCATCTGGCTGGCGTTCAAGCCAAACACTTCGGGACGTGTGCGTATTTTTAGCGAGAACTTCCCCGAGGACGGCATTGTCGATTTCGCTCTGGGCGAAGCGGCAGAGCCAGAGGAGTTGAAGGATAGCTGGGCACGTTTCCCGCATGGAGTGGAATTGATACTGCGGCGCGAGGGCTACGAGTTGGGCACAGGCTTCGATGCAGTACTCTATGGCAACATACCTGGCGGTGGCATGTCGCGCTCCGCGTCGCTAGCGCTGAACCTGATTCTGACCTTCTTTGAAGTGAACGAAACAGTCGTCGAAGACGGCATGCGCATCGTAGACCTCGCCCAAATGGTGGAGACTGATTACATCGGATCGCCTTGCGGCAAGTTAGATCAGATCATGATTTATTTTGCAAAAGCAGGCATGGGCACCTACTTTAACCCAAGCAAGGGAACGATCGACCACATTCCATTTGGCGGCAATCCTGATGACTTTCGTATCGTAAGTTTGGATACAGGAACAAAGCGTCCAGGTCTCGAAAAATCGACTTATAAGATTCGTCGCGATGAATGCGACCAGATGCAGGCATTGCTGAATAAAAAATTCGGTTATGCGTCACTGGCTGAGGTCTCGACATCTGAAAAATTTGCTGCAGCTGCGGCCTATATTCAGGAAGTCGCGCCCGCGAGTGTGGGACGCTTAAAATACTTGTATGAAGCACAGACCCGATTTGCCGATACGCTAGAGGCGTGGCGTAGTGGCGACATCGCAAAGGTGGGCAAGAATTTCCGCGCAGATGGCATTGGGCTACGGGATGATTATGTGATCAGCGGCCCTGAGCTGGAGACGATGTGCGACATCGCACGCAGCGTACCAGGCGTGTTGGGCGAGCGCATGCTCGGCGGCGGCGACAAGGGCGCTAGTGGGGCCTTAATTCGGGCCGATGCCTTCGACGATTTAAAATCGACCATCGAGTCGACCTATCCGTTGTGCCATCCTGCATTTTCGAATGCGTTCGCGATTCATTCTTGCCGCACAGTGGATGGCATTACATCGGCGCCATTATTGGTTCAGCCTAGCAAACAATAAGCTGTATCAATCAGTACCAGACAACCTAAGTACGAAAAAGCCGGACGGCTTTAAACAAGCGGCTTCCGCTGCCTAAAAAGAGTACTGGACATACGTCAATTTATTGTTAATTTGTTTTTTCCAGTGACGTGTATTATACATGTAAATTGGAAATTGGCGAGACAGTGTTGTCTCAGCCTAGTGAGTCTTTCCCTATTTTGGCGCATCAATGCGCCGCTTTGCTTTTCTGGTAGTGCTGATGGTTCATGTGAATCACCGCTAACGACTACTGGTTCACCCCAACAAAGGAGATAAATGGAAAAAGTAACCTCACAGCTAACTAGTATAATCAAAAGTATATCCGAACTCGGAATAGGGCTGATTGCTCTCGGTATTATTGCTGAGATCGTCTTCGGCCAAGGTGCCATTTTCGGCGCCAGTGTGGTCGGAAACCTATCTGGAATTGTTACCGCTATTGGCGGAGAAAACGGTTTCGTTGGCTTAGTTGCCATCATTCTAATCTTCGGCCTGCTGCGCAATCGCGCATAACAGAACCCTGAACAAACAAAAAAACCCAAAATAAAAAATACTATGGAAAATACAATTAATCAAATCAAGTCAGCTATCGGAGGAATCTCTGGTGTACTCGTTGCAGCTATCGGCCTTCTTATCGTTGCCTCTGTTGTTTTCGGCCAAGGCGCAAGTATGAATGTGATCGGCAATATCAAAGGTCTTGTTGATAGTTTCATTGGCAGTGGTGCAAGCCTCTCGAGCATTGTAACACTCATCATTGTTTTGAGTGTGCTCAATAAGTAACATCTGCTTCTAAATTAATCCAAGGGGCCTCATTACTGAGGCCCCTTTTTTGTGCTCAGAATTATAGAATTAATTGTCTGCTTTTCTGTAGATCAAATATCATATCCAGCACAAAGTTCTGATGAATAATATCAGCTGCACATTCATTGCATTTACCGGCTCGGTTAGCCAAATTGAGTTCAACATGCAAACACCTTAGACTCTGAGTGACTTTCACGCCTAAAAAGAGTGGTGGAGCATAGGAGAGTCGAACTCCTGACCTCTTGCATGCCATGCAAGCGCTCTACCAACTGAGCTAATGCCCCTTAAAGGAAAGTTGGAAAAATGGATATACCTCGGTGTCCGTCAATAGAAAATAGTCATTCGGCGAAAAACACCGAATGGATCAAACAATTTAAGGAGGCATGGCTTCAGGTTTGCGCTGTGGATGGCTTCGCGTCCATGGTCGGAGCATGCTACACATTCGACTCTGGCAATGGCCAAACCTCCTCGCAGTGGATGCGGCGCTGATTGCGCTGGTCTGGCAGGCGGCCTTTGCTGCCGCACTCGGGCATGAAGTCAGCGCCGCGGCCCAAATCGTACTGGGCCTATCCGTCTGGTTGACCTACATCGCGGATCGTCTGTTCGATGTCGCAAAGCGCCCACTCCAAAAACTGCACTCGGCTCGACACCGCTTTGCGAAGCAATACCGCAACACACTCTGGCGCTGCTGGTGGTGCGTTTTATTAAGTAATATCGGGATCGCGTTCGCAGGGCTAACAAGCACTCAGCTAAAAAACGGCGCAGCACTGCTGGCGCTCTGCTTAGTCTATACCGCCTTAAATCAAAGACTCTCTCGGCGCTTCTTCCCGAAAGAACTCTGCGTCGCAATCATCTTTGCTGGAGGCGTAATCGTATTCCTGCTGCCCAGCGCTAGCCTCTGGCCGCCGGCGCGTGCGCTAGCGCTGCTGTGCTTGATCAATTGCTTAATGATCGGAGCGAAAGAGCAGTGCATCGACACCG
>JAFMHF010000080.1 GCA_017854655.1 Puniceicoccaceae bacterium
CCCGCCGCCCTGCCCCCGGGGCTCAACATCCCTGGGCTTAAAACCAATTCTCCGAAACCATCCGCCAGCCGCGTAATCCCACGTAGGCGGGTAATTCTACCCAAGAAGCAGTAGGTTTGAAGAAGAGAGTTGAAACCTGAGGGTTGAGGCCTGAAAGTTGCAGTTGGATGCGATGCCTGACCTTACGCAGGCCAATCGATTCTCGGCCGATGATCCAGGTCAATGAGATGCCGCTATCACTAATAGGGCCCCAGCAAGCCCGGGCACCACTGACGTGCTTGCGCATTCACTAAAAGGTGCTCAATCCAGAATCGCTGTCACGATTACACTGGCATGTATACCGAGCCCACGGCCCACATCGTTGAGCTGCTCACCAGTCGTCGCAGTGATACACACATCGGCGATTTCGAGTCCCAATAGGGCTGCCACGGACGCACGCAACGCCGGCACCTTCGGATCAATTTTCGGACGCAGGCACTCCAACACAATCGATACATGTGTCAGTCGCCAATCGCCAAGACTTTCGAGTGCGACTGCCAAGTATGCTTGACTATCTGTGATGCCATCGCGGCACAGCTTGTCTGCCACGGCACCGATGACAGTCACACCTGTGACGCCACTGATGGCGTCGGTCACAGCATGCAGAATGACATCTGCATCGCTGTTACCAGACAAGGCGGGTGCATCATTAAAGATGACGCCCCCGAGTATCAACGGCTTGGCCGAATCGCCTTCAATAAAGCGATGACTATCCAGGCCAAGTCCAGTTTTTACCTTCACAGCTTAAAGCTCGGGAAAGAAACGTGCCTTTTCAGCTGCAGCCGACTCAGGGCTGTCTGAGGCATGCACCACGTTGCGCATCATGTCGGTGCCCAAATCGCCACGGATCGTGCCTTTCGGCGCCTCCTGGGAATTGGTCGGTCCGAGTAGTTCTCGCACCTGAGCGATGACATTCTCACCACGTAGGATCATCGGCATCACTGGGCGTGAACTCATGAAGGCTTCGATTTCAGGGAAGAACGGCAAATCCGCCACGTGGGCATAGTGCTCACGCAGGATTGGGCCATCCAACTGAGTCACCTTAGAGGCGACGATGTCGAAGCCGGCATTTTCGAAGCGTGTAATGACCTCGCCTGCAATGCGTTTTTCCATGCAGTCGGGTTTGAGGATAATAAGTGTTTCTTCCATAAGTCTATTGCTAAAAACGTCATGCAATGTCGCAGCGCATCGGCGATGACAAGTCTAAAGCATCGGCAAGTATCATTGCTCCGCTTTAACTGAATTTTTCAAACTACCGATACCAGTAATTTCCACCACCACCTCGTCGCCGGGATTCAGGAAGCGTGGCGGTTCACTCGCCATTCCAACGCCAGACGGCGTACCTGTTAAAATCACCGTCCCTGCCAGTAAAGTCGTACTGCCACTTAAAAACGCAATAATTTCGGCAACACTGAAAATCATATCCCCGGTGTAGGATTCTTGACGTATTTGACCATTTAGAATTGTCCGGATCGGTAAGATTTGTGGATTTGGAATGCGATCCGCGGTCACCAATATCGGCCCGAGTGGACAAAAGCTATCAAAGCTCTTTGCTTTTACCCATTGCCCGCCGCCATGGAACTTTTGCCAGTCGCGCGCACTGACATCGTTGCCACAGGTATAACCGAGCACGTAGTCCAGCGCATCTGCGACCGATACATTTTTACAATCACGCCCGATCACCACCGCGAGCTCACATTCATAGTCCACTTGGTCGCTATGCAAGTGCCGCGGTAAGATGATCGGACAATTTGGGTGCTGCACTGAAGTCGGGCTTTTCATGAAGACCACAGGATGCTCGGGTAATTTGGCTCCGACCTCAGCGGCATGTTCGCGGTAATTTAAACCGATGCCATAGATCGCGGTCGGCACTACGGGAGCTAAACGTCGCACTGGCTGCAGCAATACATCCGACTGGCTAAACGTGCCGTATAAGTCACCTTCCAAGCGAAACACTTGATTGCCGACCTCACAGCCATAGCAAATTTCACCCTCCACAGTTTCGACTCGAACAATCTCCATAAATCGCACTGTTAGGAAATTCACATATTCTTCAAAGTTATTCGTCAACTAAGTCCTAAGGAGTGAGGGCGACCCGCCCTCATTTACATCAACGTGGGCGACCCGCCCTCAATACCAACAATGTGGGCGACCCGCCCTCAATACCAACAATGTGGGCGAGTCGCCCACGCTCCCTTGCATCGTGTAAAAAAAAGCCCAACTCCAATAAAGGAGATGGGCTTATTTGCTTCTCATGGTAG
The DNA here is from genome assembly GCA_017854655.1 of Puniceicoccaceae bacterium. GTDB lineage: Bacteria > Verrucomicrobiota > Verrucomicrobiia > Opitutales > Coraliomargaritaceae > Lentimonas. The sequence continues at coordinate 2,301 of JAFMHF010000080.1, forward strand.
GCGCGGAGGGACTCGAACCCACGACTTCCACCATGTCATGGTGGCACTCTAACCAACTGAGTTACGCGCCCATACCTGAGAAGATGGGCAATAAGTAAGGCGACTCGATCAATGTCAAGTCGCCTTTAAAACAATTCGTTTTTTATCTAAAAGACCGAACCGGATGAACAATCACGCCAAGGCTCACATACTCAGCCTAACAAACTAGCCCTTAACAACGCCCAACCTTGGGAACAACGAGAGCGCAGATTTTTTATATTTCTCGTTGCCCTTTCTAATTTGCCGTTCAAATTTCCGTTTTCGGAGCGAAGCACCTCACATGAGATTGCCAGCCAGATTACACATGAGCACTAGCCTTACCTGGAACCGAAAAGACCTGATCGGCATCGAACCTCTCTCACGGGAGGAAGTTGAAACGATCTTCACTGCAGCCACCGCGTTTAAACGTGCAATGGAAGCCGATGATAAAAAGCAGCCCTATCTCGATGGCTGCACGATCGTAAACCTGTTCCTCGAGCCAAGTACACGTACGCGCTTGGCCTTCGAAGTGGCCGCAAGCCGACTCGGCGCTGATATCATCACCATGACTGGTAATGCAAGTAGCTTGACCAAGGGTGAGACACTGCGTGATACCGCGCAAAACATCGCAGCGTTGAAGGCGGATATGATCATTATGCGCCACTCTGCTTCTGGCGCTCCCAATTATTTGAGCAAAGTGGTCGACATTCCGGTGGTCAATGCCGGTGACGGTTCGCACTCCCACCCTACTCAGGCGCTGCTTGATTCTTTCACATTGCTAGAGAAGTTCGGCAGCTTGGACGGCAAGAAGATCACAATCTTAGGCGACATACTGTTTAGTCGAGTCGCTCGCTCCAATATCATTTGCCTACAAAAACTCGGAGCTGAAGTCACAATCGCAGGCCCCAGCACCTTGGTGCCGAAAGCCTTCGAAGCAATGGGTGTGAGGGTTTGCCATGATTTACGTGAAGCCTTGGAGGATGCAGATGCCGTAATGCTGCTACGTATCCAGCACGAGCGCCAAAGCTCGACACACTTCCCTTCGCTCGGCGAATACACCAGCATGTTTGGGCTCAACAAAGAACGTGTTAAGTGGCTCAAGCCGGATGCCATCATCATGCACCCCGGACCGATCAATCGCGGCGTCGAGATCGACTCGGAAGTCGCCGACTCTGAGCAATCCGTAATCTTGCAACAAGTCACCAACGGCATCGTGGTGCGCATGGCCGTCCTGCACCTCTGTCGTTGTGCCTATAAAAATCAGCCCATCGAACTCCCAGCTTAACCGGCACTAGCTGACTGCTTCATTTTAATTACAACTCCATATGCCTAACATACTTTGGATAACTGGCGGTCGAGTGATCGACCCAGCAAACAACCGCGATGCGATCGGCGATATCTGCGTCATCGATGGGAAAATCTCAGCTACTTTGACTGAAGATCAACAGCGATTAGCAAACAAGATAGATGCCACGGGACTCGTAGTCGCGCCTGGATTGGTTGATATTCACGTCCATTTTCGCGATCCTGGGCAAACCCACAAGGAAAGCATCCGCACTGGAACCGAGGCGGCCGCGGCTGGCGGCTTCACCTCTGTCATCTGCATGCCGAATACGAGTCCTGTCTGTGACAACGCTGGCACGATTCAGCGCATTATGGATAAGGTAGCGCGCGAGGCCGTGGTGAACGTCTACCCAACCGGCTGCCTCACCCTTGAAATGGAAGGTAAACGCCTGGCTCCGACGGGGCAGTTAAAAACTGCCGGAGTCGTCGCGATGACAGACAACGGCAAGTGTGTGCAGAGTAATGAAATTATGCGCCGCGCAGTCGAATACGCGAAGATGTTTGATCTCACGATTATGGATCACTGCCAAGACGAGTCGCAAACTGAGGACGCAGTGATGAATGAGGGTGAGTGGTCCCTCCGACTTGGCCTGCGCGGTTGGCCTAAGTTCGCTGAGGATATAATGGTCGCCCGTAACGTCTTACTCGCAGAATTAACCGGCGCCCATATTCATATGCAGCACGTCAGTTCGGCAACGTCGATCGACATTATTCGTCGTGCAAAAGGGCGAAACATACCCGTGACTGCCGAAGCATGCCCACATCACTTCGAGTTCACCGATGCAGACCTGAAAGACTACGACACGAATTTCAAAGTCAATCCACCGCTACGCACGGATACCGATCGCGAATCGATTATCATTGCACTTAAAGACGGCACGCTGGACTGCATCGCTTCCGACCATGCACCGCACACGCCAACCGAGAAGGATTGTGAATTCGATTATGCACCACCTGGGATTATCGGCTTAGAAACCTCACTAGCCGCCTCATTGCACGCGCTCTACCACAGTAAAAGACTGAGCTTAAGTGAAGTGGTGGCACTCATGACGCATAAGGCTGCGGAGATCTGCAAGCTCGATGCTGGAACATTAAGCGAAGGTGCAACAGCCGACATGTGCCTATTTGATCCCGATGAAGCTTGGACGGTTAATGCAGATAAGTTCTTCAGCAAGTCACGTAATTGTCCGTGGCATGGCCAATCGCTCAAAGGTAAAGTTAAGGCGACCTACGTCGCAGGCTGTGCTGTGTTTGACGGCGAATCGATCATCAGTTAAATGCCTGTCGATATAGACGCAGCCGCGATACTCGCGGGGTCAATCTTTGTAGCTATCCTAGGTGCTAGTGCCGTGCTCTGGATCGTGCATTTGCAGCGGGATCAGCACAAGTCCGCCTGCGAAGCGGGAGTGCCAGCCTGGCCGATTGGTTGGATCAACTTCGGTATCTTTCTCTGTGCATTGGTTACCAGTGCCGTCGTCGTTCAACTATTCGCGGGTGAATTGATTCAATTGATGACCCCTATTGAAGCGACCATCACCGACAATGAGGTAGAATTAGAAACTGCTGTCGACCCGGCTAGCAGCGAGTGCCCACCGGCAACCGAACGCCCGCAATTGACACCACGAATGGCGGTGTTAGCAGTACTGCTGTTACAACTCCCCTTGCTAGGGACCTTCTGCGCTCTGCGTCGATTTTACCCAAAGCATTTTTCCGGCCGACTCAATAGCCAGTGCTTAACGCTCTGGCAATCACTCACTCAAGCGATACCGCAATTCATCCGCTATTTGCCGATTATTTGGATCGTCAGTTTTGCATGGTCAAAACTACTCACTGAACTGCAGCAACTCGGCATCATTGACGAGTTCCCTCCCCAAGAACTCATCAAACTGTTCACCAATGGTGGCGATCCAGTGGCAATTACATTGCTCGCGGCCTGCGCTGTGGTGCTCGCGCCAATTGTTGAAGAAATTATTTTTCGCGGTGGGATCTATCGTTTCTTAAAGAGTCAGTCGACTGTCCTGCCCGCTCAAATAATTAGCGGCGCTTTTTTCGCCGTCATGCATGGCAACCTCATGTCATTCCTACCGCTGGTTGTCGTTGGCATTATCCTCGCACGCGTGTACGAACGTTCGGGGAGCATTCTAGTGCCGATGTGCTTCCACGCCTGTTTTAACGGATTCAACCTCCTTATGTTATTGATTATGAGTCAATCGTCCTTCCCCATCAATTGAACTCAAGAATTGTAAAACAACAGACACTGCCTTTACAGTCGGGTTGAATGCCTATAAACCTACAGTACTCTTTTAAATACGCATATGAATAAACTATACTCAATATTATCCCTCGCCCTTGGAATCGTTCTAATCAGTGGTTGCTCGACAATCGACCTTCCAAAAGGAAAGAGCGCAGGCTACTCCAGCTTCCGTTTATACCAGCACCAGACTTCGCATGTCCCAGACTTCACAAACCGTGAGGATCGGGTTAATACATACCTGCAAGCTGCCCTTAAAGAAGAATTTGAGTCGCATGGCTTGAAGGAATCAGAGCAAGATGCTGAGCTCATCGTAGCTTTTCTTTTGATCGTGCAAGACACCGCTGTTTCGACTGCAGTCAGTGATTACTATATCAGCTCTGGCTCAGACATCCTTAGCGAGGCGCACCGCCGTATGGGTAAGAAAAACCTACCAGGTGGCTACGAAGCAGGCGCCATTGTTGTTGATATTATTGATAAAAACTCCGGTGAAGTGATTTATCGTGACTTCGCAAAGCGTGAAGTGCTCGACTACCTCACACCCGCAGAAAAAGAACAGCGAGCTAGGGACGCTGCGGTTGAAGCAGTTGCTACATTCTTTCGTAAATAACTTTTCAAGGATCTCCTTTACACTGAAAGCTGCTGGCATTGAGCCAGCAGCTTTTTTGTTGCTTCTACCAATAGTGCATTAGCAAATCAATCGCGGCGATGTTTCGCCTTGCCACAGAGCAGATTACGCTCTCAGCACGAACTCTCAACTTGCCAGCGTAGATGGTTTCAGTTCCTTTATTAATTATGGAAATTCATCCTTCAACGACCCCACCCGCATCACCTACACTCATCATCGATGGTAGCGACTCAGTGGTCTTTGTGGGCGTGCTGGGGTTAAATGGCAATTGGCTTGCCCGCTCAAAGCAAGCTGGTGCCCCGCTGGAGAGCCTCTTCCCCGCAATCGAAGCGACGCTCGATGCAGCCCAGCTGACTCTGGCGGACATACGCAGCTTCATCTATTGCGAAGGGCCTGGCTCGGTGCTGGGCTTACGACTTTGCGCAATGGCGATTGAGACTTGGAGTCGCTTGCATCCACAGTCGGCGCACTACTACGCGTACAATAGCTTACAATTGACTGCCGCACTGATTTGCGTGGATACACCAGGCCTTGACCAAGCGCTGCTGATTTCAGACTGGAAAAAAGGCACTTGGAATGCGGTTAAGATTCGCAATGGTCAACCATCAGTTACAGAAGTCGCTGACGATGCCACCATCGCGAATTGGACTGGATCACTCTACCACTTACCTCAACGCAAAGGCTGGCAACAGCCTCCCGCCAAAGCGACTACCGTCGAGTATCGGCCCGACCGGCTTACGGAAGCCTTCCACATGCCGCAACCAACCGCAACCGTCGAACTGTACGCTTCGGGCGTGAACGTATTTCAAAAATGGACACCCGAGCGGCACCGTGCTCCGACTCCGAGTTGACATTCCGAAATGCTCCACCATCGCCGATAGGCTCAAATCTTCACCCGCAATCCTTAACTCATATTACAAACTCCTTACAACGCTGTTGGGCTGAGATCAATCTCGCTGCATTTGAACGTAATTTGAAGCGCATACAAGCGGCGCTGCCATCAGGCGTGCGCTATGTCGCGGTAGTAAAGGCAGATGCCTATGGCCACGGGATGCCGCAAATGGTGCGGCGCTTAATGCAGAGCGGAGTTGATTATTTTGCAGTTGCGAACGTGCATGAAGCCGCCGACATCCGCCACATGGGCAAGGGCTGGCCCATCCTCATACTCAGCCCGGTACTTCCAGAAGAAGACGAGTTCTTAGTCGATTACGATCTGACCTGCACAGTAAGCACCCCAGAAGAAGCCGCTCGATTTAATGCACTTGGTGCGTCTCGCGATGTGCAGATTAAGGTACATTTAAAAATAGACACCGGAATGGGTCGACTTGGCATTTGGCACGAAAACGCCCTCGCCCTACTTCACACAATTCGTGAATTGCCGAACCTCAAACTTGAGGGAATCTACACACACTTTTCTAGCGCCGACAGCGAACGTAAATTCACCCGCATTCAACGCCAGCGCTTCTTGAGGATACTGGACCAAACAGATACCACAGACTTACTGATACATGCAGACAATTCAGCCAGCCTCAGTACCTTGAGTGGCGATAGCCCTTTTAACGCGGTTCGAATTGGATTGCTCCAATTTGGAGTCCGCCCCTATCCCGACTCCTTGCTCGGCAGCGTTGAAGTCGAGCCCGTCTTTAGTTTTCATACTCGTGTCGGTATCGTCAAAGACCTGCCTGCAGGAACAGACATCAGCTACGGTCGCACCTACTCGCTCAAACGCGACACACGTATCGCCGTGCTCACTGCAGGCTATGCAGATGGCATTCCGCTTAAGTTAAGCAACACTGGAACTGTTCTGTTACACGGCCAACACTGCCCGATCCTTGGACGTGTGACCATGGATCAAACCATCATCGATGTCAGCGATCTGGATCGAGCAATCAGCCCAGGCGACCACGTGGTTCTGATCGGCACGAGTCAAGCGGCCGAAATCACGACCAGTGAATTTAGTGATCTCGCTGGAACAATCCCCTGGGAGTCGCTTTGTTCGATTACGAAACGAGTGGTACGTATTTACATCGGTTCGAGAGAAATATAGGCCATAAAGGGAGTTATTAACTATTGATCAAGCAGTCATCCTTGCCCACCTTAACTATAGCTTTGATCAATGGCACGAAGCAGTTCCCTCTCTTACGCGCGACTACTCTACTTTCGTTAACTAAAACGAAATATGAATCCTACCAGTAAACGTCACTTACTCACGCTTGGGTCATTAATATGCTTAGCGATCGTCCTCGTAGGCTTTATTGAAATGTGGATCCATGCTGGTGATGTCGATCCCAATGCGCTGTACGCAATCACCTTTCGCATCATGCTGACCTGCGCAGCATTCGCCTTTCCACTAGTTGGAGTCGCTCTTTATTTACTTAAAAAACAGGAAGATGTACACTCGCAATCTTTGCGTGAATCGATCGAGGAATCGACTCGCGAAGGATATGCTCACGCTCTAAACATCATTGAGGGCACTGAGGCAGGTACTTGGGATTGGGATTTGCTTACCGACGAACTGGTGCTCAATGAGCGATGGGCAGAGATCATCGGCTATACCCTCAAAGAATTACAGCCGGTCACCTTAAACACATGGGCACAACAACTGCACCCCGATGATCTAGAAAAAACCCAATTACTCATTCAACAACACTTCTCCGGTGCCTTACCATATTACGATGCCGAATTTAGGCAGCAACACAAAGACGGCAGTTGGCGATGGGTTAACGCACGTGGTAAAATCATCGAATGGTCAGAGGCTGGTGTGCCTCTGCGCATGAGTGGCACCCACATCGACATTACCGAGCGTAAGGCAGCAACGGTAGCGCATGAGGCTTCTAGGCATCTATTAAAAAGTATCTTTGATGCAACTAGCGGAGTCTCGGTAATCGCAACAGATCTAAATGGCACGATCACTCTGTTTAACACCGGCGCGGAGTCTATGCTCGGTTACAGTGCGCAGGAAATGCTTGGGCAAGTGACTCCATTGGTACTGCACCTAGAGTCCGAGTTAGCGGAACGCGGCATCCCTCTGAGCGACGCAAAATCGGACGGGCTCGAAGCATACATGCAGCGCGTCCTCAAAGTA
>JAFMHF010000008.1:0-38695 GCA_017854655.1 Puniceicoccaceae bacterium
TACCCACTAATTGACGATGAACTTCCTTGTTTAGTGCCACTGAGCTTAGTCACTGCGGTCCACGCCGCCCTCGGCTATGAAAATCGTTTCCACACCGATGGAGAAAATAGAACGAGCACGGCGTATAGTTCAAGGCGCCCGAGGATCATCAGTAAAGAAAGGAATACTTTGGTGGAATCTCTTAAAAAATGAAAATTCTGGGTGGGGCCGACGGCGTCGAAGCCTGGACCAATATTAAATAAGGTCGCTTGAACTGCCGAGAATGAGCCCACGAAAGTGAGTTCGGGCTCATTGGATGCGATAAAGAGCATCGATGCGACCACTAGAAATAACATGAGCATTAGAAAGATGATAACGCTGTTAATCGCCCCTTGGCTGAGGGTTTGGCCGCCCATCCGCATCGGCTTAGTTACATTTGGGCGGAAGGATTGAGTGACGCTTTGCACTGCGGCGCGTAACGCGATCACAACGCGCACCACTTTAACTCCGCCGCTGGTCGAACCTGAACAGCCTCCAATTAACATCAAAATAAGCAGTAACATTTTGGCCGAGGGCAACCAGGTGTCGTAGTCCATGGTCGAATAGCCAGTCGTCGTCATAATGGAGACGGCTTGAAAGGCTGCGGCGCGGATACTGTTGTGGTCTGGGAGCTCTCCGGTGAGCTCGACCAAGTAGAGCGTCAGAAGCGCAGTGCTAGTGAGGAGTATTACGTAGAACCAGTAGATCTCATTGTGTTTGGCTAATCCCTTGGTGCGCCCGCGAAGCAGCTGTATGGCGAAGACGAAAGTCGTGCCTGAAATCGTCATAAATACGATCGAGATCCATTCGATTGTCGGACTCTGAAACTGCTGGATGCTCATGGGTTCGGTGCTGAACCCACCCGTTGCGATCGTGGTCATCGCGTGGTTGATCGCTTGGAACCAATTCATTCCTCCCATCACATAGGCGACCATGCAGGTAACTGAAAGGCCCAAGTAATAGAGCATCAGGTAGAACGCGCCACTCTGGATGCGGCCGTGATCAAAGTCTGCCGACGTACCCGAAGACTCATTACTAAACAGGATTTTTGCGCCGGCACCAAGCGAGGAAAGGATTGCGACGAAAAATACGACCACCCCTAGGCCGCCGACCCATTGGCTGAGTGAGCGCCAAAACAACAGACTATGCGGGAACTCGTAAAACTTCGGGAAGGCGGTCGCACCAGTGGTGGTGAGCCCAGATGAACTCTCAAAGATCGCGTCGGATATATCGCAGTGCTCGACGATGAGGAGATATGGAATCGCGCCAACGATGGTCGCGAGTATCCATGATAGCCCGATGACGCAGAGTGCCTCCCGACGAAAGAGCTTGGCTTGCCCGTTGCGGCCGAGCAGCAGAAAGAGCGCGGCCAGCGCAAAAGTTATCCCGATCGAGGTCACGAAGGCTTGCAAGGATTGGTCGGCAAAGGTCTCGCCGTTGGCGAGCCCCGCCATGACGCAGAGGCCGAAGGCTCCGGCCAGAGCCAGCAGCACCATGCCTAGCAGCTTATAAATGATTGCGGTATTCACAGTTTAGACGAGGCGCTCAAGCAGTGCTTTTTCGTGCTCGTGGTTAACCGCGACGACGATTCGATCGCCTGCAAGAATGACATCATCTGCTGCGGGGACTTTGGCTTTGAATTTGTGTTGTAAAGCGACCAATAGGCTGCCGCGTGGAAATTGCAGATCTTTGACGCTACGCCCGACGCATGGACTGGAGTGGCTGATGCGTACTTCGAGTATGCGTACTCCCTGACTCGGTAAATCGGCGAGGGTCGCTACGGTTTCTGTGGATAAGGTGCGGAGCATGAATTCGGCAGTGGCACGGCGCGGTGAGACGACCACTTCAATCGCCAGCGTCGTCTTTAGCATCCCGAGTAGCTCATCATAGTCGCCCTTGTTGATCACCAGTTGCACGTGTTTGGCGCCGAGCTTAGAGGCTTGAATGCAGGTGAGGATGTTTTCCTCATCGTCTTTGGTGCAGCCCACGAAATAGTCGGCGCTGCCGATTTGTTCCTCTTCGAGCAGACGTAGTGAGGTAGCATCACCATGAATTACTGTGATGTGTGGAAAGCGCTCAGCCAGTGCGCGACAAGTCTCGGGGTTTTTCTCGATTACACGGATTTTAAAGCGTGGATTGGTTAGCAGCTGAATCAAATTGATTGCAGTCTCGCTGGCTCCGAAGAGCACGACTCGAGAGAGATCGGCTTTGTGTTTTGGATCGAATTTTTGGCGCAGGGCAAACAGGGCTTCAGGGTGGCCGAAGTGCGTGACCAGATCGTCCACTTGCATCGTGCTCTCTGCGCTGGCGATCTCGCTCTTACCGTCGCGTTGAATGTAGCCAATCCGCACACGAGGGTCGAATTTTAGGTCCTTGAGTTGCTTGCCGATTAGGCGAGAGCCCGCAGCGACACGCTGTTGCTGTACTTCGATCTGTCCGCGGGCGAAGTTTTCTACGGCCACGCGACCGGCACCACGAATCTCTTTAGCCAGTTCTACGGCGCAGATCGCTTCCGGATTTACTAGAAGATCGATGCCGAAGTGCAGTTGATAGTTAATCACCGAGTTATCGCTGTAAGTCTCGTCATGAATACGGGCGATCGTGTTTTTAGCCCCCAGCCCTTTGGCGAGAGAACAGGAGATGATGTTGGTGCGGTCATCACTGGTCATCGCTAGAAAGGCGTCGCATTCCGCCACATCGACTTCGATCAATTGGCGCGCAGAACTGCCGTTGCCAGAGATGATGCGCGCGTTCTGCTCCTCATCCAGCTTCTCGCAACGTTGTGCAGAGCGTTCGATGAGGGTCACGTCGTGCCCAGAGGCAGCGAGTGTTGTGCAAAGATTGTGGCCGACTTCGCCGGCGCCAACGATGATGATTTTCATAACGGGTGTGTTTAAATGACTTTAAACTTCCGACGCATTGTGACGCTGCGGTAGCGTATATCCAGAGTTAATTTTAGGGCCTTTCCCGCCTCATTTTGCATAAAATAAGGCTGCGAGCCGGCTTTGGGAGCGGCGGAAGAGTCTTTATTGTGTTTCGAGCCCTTGATTCGCGCCACAAAGTCAGTGCACTACACTTTTCGCAGCGACGGGCTTTATGCCAGGATTGAGTGCGCGCGAGCAGCTGCGACGATTAAACCGTCACCTCAACTGTGAAGCTGGAGCGCTCGCCAGGCGCCACTGTATGCAGGCCTTTGCCGTGCTCGGCGCCGTTGGGCGGCCCCATCCATGGCTCGACGCAGTAAAATGGGCTATCTTTGAACTCTGTCCAAAGAAGCACCGCATTCGCCGGTGATGCGGTCTCGGTATCCTGCAAAATATTTATGTGGATATCCTCGCTGCCGTCGTTTGGGCCGAAGGTGGTCGAAGAGCCGTGCAATTTGGTGAAAATACGATTGCTGTTCTCGATGCTGCCAAAAGAGCCCTGTTTGGCAAAGGGTTTGACTGGCTCGAGTGCCCCGTCGCCGTTCTGGATGTAGCACTCTTTAGCGGGAATCTTAAACTGGTAGTCGCCACGCGTTGATCCGTCGCGCCAAGGTAATGTAAAATAGAAGTGGTGCCCCGCCGACCAGAGGATCGGGTGGTGGTCTAAATTCTCGAGCGTCAGTGTGACTCGTAGTTTCAGCTCGCTGAATTCATAGCGTACGGTGAAGCGATAATCATAGGGGTAAGCTTCGTGGTCTGCTGCGGTTGGTTGTAGTTCTGCGGTAAAGCCAGCCTCGTTGGTCGCGACCACGGTGAATCTGCCATTGCGCGAGAATCCATGCATTGGCATCGGCCGCACTGTGCCGTCCCGATCAGGCCAATAGCCTATCTCGCCCGCGTGGTAGCTGCGTCCGCAGAACGGGAAGAGGATTGGGTTGCCACCGCGCACTTTATCAAAGCGCTCAAAATCGGCATCTTCGGGCCAGTGGATGACATCGCGCACAGTGCCGTCAGGCATTTGGAGGTTCCAGTTCATTAGTCGCGCGCCAAGTTCAGGGCGTGCGAGAAAGGTCGAAGGGCCACAGTGCCAGCGATGCAACGTGATGCCGTTATAATCAATCGTATCCATTGGACTAGAGTTGAAAGAACTTTTTTGCGCTTGTCTAGCGCCAGATTGTAGAGAGTGCCGCAGGGGGCAGTACGTAATGCGTGGAACAATCCTCGTGGAACATTGCAATCCTCTGTCTTTAAGCTATCTGCGCCAACCGACCGCGGGTGCTGGCCTTGTGGAACAATTCTCGTGGAACAATTTGTCAGGGCTTTGCTCGCGTCGCTAGTGATCGTTTTCCGGGCAAGAGAGTTTTGATTGAGCCCTTTTTCGCGGGGCGAGATGGCACAATTACAGATAAGTTGAGCCGTCCGCACTTGCTTTCTGCCTTTAATTTTTCATTGTTAAAATTCTATGGCGACTTGTCGTTTCTGCCTTTTACTCCTTACGTTGTCCTGTTTGCCGCTGGCTGGCTTGCTTGCCCAAAAAGTAACGCCAACAACTGCGATGCCAATGGATGCCTATGTGATTCCGATTACCGGCGCGATTGGCACGCCAAATTTGTATATCCTGCGGCGTGGCTTAAAAGAGGCGATTGTGAACGACGTCGGCATGGTGATCCTCGATATGGATACCCCAGGCGGGCGGGTGGACGTCACACTGGAAATGATGGAGATGCTGGATCGTTTCGACGGCATCACCGCGACTTACGTGAATGATGATGCGATCTCGGCAGGCTCTTTCATTGCGGCCGCGACGCAGGAGATTTATTTTTCGCCACGTGGTAAAATCGGTGCTTCGGCAGTGATTCAGGGGACTGGCGAGGATGTTGCAGAGACCGCCAAGCAGAAGATCGAGAGTTATTTACGTGCGAATATCCGCGTGATCACCGAGGACTATCCATATCGCTCCGACGTGGTGCGGGCGATGCTAGACGCCGACTTCGAGCTGAAAATTGGCGATGAAGTAATCAAACCAGCAGGGGAATTATTGACCCTGACCGCATCGGAAGCGGTCAAGGAGTATGGCGAGCCGCCGCATAAACTGTTGGGTGAAGGAATCTACGATTCGATTGAAGACCTGCTTGATGCCCGATTGGGGGAGGGCAATTATGAGATCCGTGACTTTGAGATCAGTTATTCAGAAGAAATCGCTAAGTGGATGAATACCATTGCTCCAGTTCTAATGGGATTGGGCGCGTTGTTACTCTTCATCGAATTTAAGACCCCTGGTTTTGGGATCTTTGGCATCGGCGGGTTGATCTTGCTCGGGATTTTCTTTGCCAGTCACTATGTGGCAGGGCTGGCAGGGAATGAGCCAGTGTTCTTCTTTGTCCTAGGCGTATTGCTGGTGCTGGTGGAGTTGCTGTTCTTTCCTGGGGCAGTGGTGTTTGCACTGTCTGGATTGGCGTTAATGATCAGTTCATTGCTGTGGACGATGGTCGATTATTGGCCGTCTAGTAGCGATGGCGATGGTATGGTGCTGTCACCTGAGATGTTTGCCGAGCCGCTGGTGCATCTTATTTTCGGCATTTCAATTGCATTGGTCGGGGCGTTGATTGTGTCGCGGTTATTAAAGGGCTCTTCGATTGAGCGAAAACTGGTGTTGAATACCGCGGCGGGCGGCGATGGGCCGGCGATCCGTGAAGCGAGGGAATCAACACTGCCGAAAGCAGGCCGCGAGGGGATCGCTCTCACGCCGCTGCATCCAGGTGGTCGAGTCGAGATTGAGGGGCAGCGCTATGAGGCACATTGCTCGGTCGGCATGATTGAGCGTGGTGCGAGTATTCGAGTCGTCAGCAGCAGTGATTTCGAGCTAATCGTGGAGGCGGTCGCGACATGAGTATGATTTTGGGCTTTACCGCAGCTGCGTTGCTGTTGGTTTTTTTCGAAGTGCTGCTGCCCGGCGGAGTTCTTGGCGTTTTATCCGCACTATGCCTGCTCGCAGCCTCTTGGATTGGTTACGATACGTATGGGCTTATCGGCGGCTGTGCGGTTTTCTTCGGTACGATTCTGTTGATGACAGTACTGGTATTTGTGGAATTCAAATTGCTTGGGAAGACCTCGTTCGGACAAAAGTTTTTCCTGAAGTCTTCAATCGAAGGGCATACGCGTGCCGCGGTTGCTGAAGATTCGGTGATAGGCAAGGAAGGCATGACTTTAACTCGCCTAAATCCGTCTGGAAAGATTGCGGTCGAAGGCAAGAGCTACGAAGCTTACTCACAAGATGGCTATATTGAGCGTGATCAGGCGATTGCGGTTGTGGCCCAAGACAATTTCAAATTAATCATTAAAAAACTATGACTACATTCATCCTCCCTCTCGCCGCCTTAGTTGGTTGGCAACTCGGTGCGGCCGCAATTCTAGCGCTGCTCATTCTCGTTCTCGTGTTGGTCATTGCGACCTTCTTTATGACTTGGCTGCGTGCCAAGCTGTCGGGTGCAACTGTCGGCTTCCCGACTTTGATCGCGATGCGCCTGCGCCGTGTGCCAGCTTCGCTGATTGTGGACGCACGGATCACTGCAGTGAAGGCGGGCATTGAGGTCAGCGCGAACGATCTCGAAGCGCACTATCTGGCCGAGGGTAATGTCATTCAAACGGTACAGGCGATCATCGCCGCGGACAAAGCCAACATCAGCCTCGACTGGCAGCGCGCTTGTGCGATCGATCTTGCGACCAAGGGCACCGGTAAGTCCGTGCTCGAAGCGGTGCGCACCTCGATTAACCCGAAAGTCATCGAGTGCCCAGCCGCAGATAGCGGGCGAGCGACGATTGATGGTGTCGCCAAAGACGGCATTCAAGTGAAGGCGCGCGCCCGTGTGACGGTCCGCTCCAACCTCGATAACTACGTCGGTAGCGCGCTCGAAGAGACGATTATTGCCCGTGTAGGTGAGGGGATTGTGACGACCATTGGCTCGGCTGATTCGTATAAGTCAGTGCTGGAGTCGCCAGATAGTATCTCGAAGGTGGTACTGGAGCGCGGCCTCGACGTCGGCACTGCATTTGAAATTCTCTCAATCGATATCGCCGACGTGGATGTGGGCGAAAATATCGGCGCGAAACTACAAGAGTCTCAAGCGGAAGCCGATAAGAACGTTGCTCAAGCGAAGGCGGAAATGCGTCGTGCGGCTGCGGTGGCACTCGAGCAGGAAATGAAGGCCAAGGTTGAAGAGATGCGGGCGAAAGTCGTCGAAGCAGAGGCAGAGGTGCCGCTTGCATTGGCTGAAGCCTTCCGTTCCGGCAACCTAGGAGTCATGGACTACTACAAGATGAACAACATCAAAGCCGATACGGATATGCGCGATTCGATCTCCAAGGGGGACGAGAAGAAATAGAGCATTTGAATGAGTGAGGCGGTCGTTGTGGCCGCCTCACCTCACCCAAGTCCACAGATTATATGGAAAGTTTAGAGGAGATTTTAAAAGTCGTCGGTGGCCTTATCTTTGGGGCTATCTACCTTTTTGGGAATCAGATCTTTAAGGGTAAAGATGAGGATACGCCGGGGCCGTCGACTTTGCCGCGTGAATCTGCTGGCAGTGAGGATGATGCCGCTCGTCAGCGCCAGATCCAGGAAGCAATTCGTCGCAAAATCATGCAGCGGCGAGAAGCGACGGCCACTCCTACGTCTTCACCAGAGCCGGTTGCGGCACATCGTGAGCGACATAAGCAGGTCGTCGAGCGCCACAAGGAAACGCATCAGCGCGCACCGCACGTGGAACCGACTCCTCAAGCGGCCGCAGTGGATGATCGGTTCTCTTGGGATGCGTCGGACAATGTGTACGAAGAGCAAATGCAAGCTCGGTTGGAACAGATCGAAACGACCAAGCGTCGCGCTGAAGCACTCAGGCGTCAGGCTCGTCGTTCGTCTACAGCAGCGAAGCATCAGATTGAGCAGACACCTTCGCCACGCGGTAGCTTGCCTCTCGGCTCAGTTCGATCGGTCTTACGTGATCCAGCGGCAGCACGCACTGCTTTTGTGTATGGTGAGGTGTTGGGCAAGCCTGTTGGACTGCGGCCGTCTGGGTGCGGTGTAGACTAAAGGGATTTCATTCTAGTATAAAGCCAGTCACTACGGGCAGGGGGATTTGTAGTCACGGCGCTCTGTTGCCGTGACACGTTTCCCTTAGAGAAATCGTTTAATACCATTTCGCATGTAAATGTTGGAGGGAAATGCTCCGTCATTTACGTGTATTGATTGTAACGATTCGCAACTAGGTGGCAACGACGGAGCGTTGCCCTCCACGAATCATCTCTGATGCGGCATTGAGCAATTCTCAAGCCCTACAAATCGAATCCCCTATTGGATCGAAATCTTTGCCGTGCCTTCGCCCTTGGGACGTAGCTTTTCGCCGGCCGGATTAACGATTACTAGATTCTCACCTGCGGTAAATAAGATGTCGACCGGGCCACTCTTGGCGAGCGTGACAGTTTCGCCGCCACTGAGTGTTTTTCGAAAGAGCTCTTGGTTGTCATTACGCTGTTTGACGAGTACGTAAACATTGCCACTGGCAATCAGAGTGATGCTTTCTTCGGGGCTTGCCGGATTGCTCGGCTCGGTTGATTCAGCAGTTTCGGTGATCGCAGCAGGATCGCGTAGATCTTCGATTTCAATCACAGAATCGTCGCCACTACCTAAAATTGCTTTAATCAGACTAAAGATGACCACGACGAGCGCGAGTGTACCGACGGCAACTAGGCCCGCTTTGATGTAAAAAATCTTATCACTCTCGTCTTCAAGGTTTGGCTCGCCTTCCTCGGCTTCGCCTGCAGGAGCATTAGCGGAAATTCTGCCGTAGGAAGGTTCTTCGTTTTGATCACCCGCCGGCTCAGTCGATGTTCCTTTGACGTCCATGCTGCCGAACAGTTCGGCTCCCTTGGTACTGTTGCGGGATTTACTTAGTAAATGTGCACTGTAGTCCGTGAGGATATTTTCAGGGTCGAGCTTAAGGTAGCGTGCGTAGTTTTTGAGGAATCCGCGCTTGTAGATCTCAGGGAGATCGAAATTGAACTTGTTCTGTTCGATGTTTCCCAAAAAGTCGCTACGGATTTTAGTCGCCTCAGCTGCCTCGCGCAGAGAAATCCCCTTGCGCTTACGTGCTTCTTCAAATCGTTCGCCAATACTTTGCATTGAAGAGTATTATGTGAGTGTCTTGTTTTATATCGCAAGCACGGAATAGTGCGAAATCTACAGCCCTTAATCTGGTAGTATTACGCCAAGACGAACTGCAAGTCACCCCATTCGCCGTCTTGGCGCGAATCTACCCGGAATGTGTCTTCTGGGCGCAGTTCGGCAAATTTGGCTTCGTAGTGCGAGCGCACAAGGTCGAGCTCTTTGACCAGAATGCCACTGAGCGCTAAAGTGCCGCCTGATTTGACGCCATGCACGACGGGATCGCAGTGTGGAATCAGCACGTCGGTTTGAATATTCGCCAGTAACAAGTCGGCTTGCCGGTCCTTGAGGCCTTTTTCCAAATCGGCGACTTCAAATTCGAGTTTTGTGATGTGCGCATTCTCTTTGGCGTTGCTGTGGCAAACGACGATCGCTTCGGGATCGAAGTCGAAGCCGAGGATCTTTTTGAATCCAAGCACTGAAGCCGAAAGTGCGAGCACGCCAGAGCCGCAACCTGCGTCGATCACTTCGAGCGTGTTGAGTTCGCTAATGTGGGCGTCCCGATAGTCTTGCAGGCGACGCGCACACAGGCGTGTCGTCTCATGAGCGCCTGTGCCAAAGGCCATGCCAGCATCGAGATAGACGACCGCGGCGCCGGCGGGCGCATTGAGGTTGTCGCGCTCCCAGAGCGGAATCCAGTGTAACTGTCGATCGCTCCATGGCTTGACGAACTCTTTATACGCATTTTGCCAATCTGCATCTTCAATCACGGTTTCGGTAAATGTCTCGGGCAAATTAGGGAACTCGATCCGTAGCTCGGCGAGTGCCGCGTGTGCGGTCTTGGCGTCGGCGAAGATACCGAAGACTTCGAAAGGGTCGTTGATCTCCTTTTGCATGATACCCCAGTGGGCGGACTCGATTTCGAAAAAGTGACCGTCAAGGAGGTCAGCCATTTCGTCGGGAATGATGGTGCGAAGTTCAATTTGTGTGCTCATGTTAATTAGTATAAAAAAGTGCAGTACGAGTTAGATGCTGTGACTGAACCGCGAGTGCAGGAGCATTTAGCGTGCGGCAATGCGCGCTACCGAGTAGTGCTAGATCGTTAATGGTTACAATGATTTGATCTTACCCTTACTCAGGCGGGCGACGACATCAGGCAGCAGTTGGTGCTCAACAATATGGACCTTCTTTTCGAGTAATTCGAGTGTATCTTGTTCTTCGATACGCACTTCTTTTTGGTCGATGATCGGGCCGGCATCGAGTGCTGGTGTGACCCAATGTACGGTGCAACCAGTGAGCTTTACGCCGTGCTCGAAGGCTTGGCCGATGCCATTCATGCCCGGGAAACTCGGCAGCAGGCTTGGGTGCAGGTTGATCATGCGCCCCTCGAAGGCTTCGATGAATGGGCGGTTGATTATTCGCATGAAGCCCGCCAACACGATGAGCTTTGGCGAGAACGATGCGATCCGTTCGATGTAAGTTTGCTCGGCTTCGTCGCTCAGCCGGGCGCCTTTACGCTTCGGATCGATGTAGATCGCGGGCACTTGATATTTTTGCCCTAGCTCAAGGATGCCCGCGTCTTCGTGATCGCTAATGATCGCTGCAATCTTTGCCGCGCCGAGTTGCTTGTTGGCTTCTGCCTTTAACAGAGCCTCAGCGTTGGTGCCGCGGCCAGAGCCGAGAATTACGATTGGATAAGCCATGTAGTTAGAGTTGTTTGGTTATCTGTTATTTGGTTTTCGGTTTTAATTTTTGATCAACTGAAACTAAAGAACCGATAACTTGTAAACCCGCGTTAGCGGCCTAGCGGAAGAATTGTTTCGCTTTTTCGACAAAAGATTCGCCCATCGGGTTGGCCGGATCGCCACACGCGTCGGCGTACTCCTCGAGCTTTTTCTTTTGGTCAGCAGAGAGCTTGGTGGGCACTTCCACTTGCATGCGGATCAGTAGATCGCCTTTGCCATTGCCACGTAGGTGCGGGACTCCTTGGCCGCGCAGGCGGAAAGTCGTACCAGTCTGCGTGCCAGCAGGGATTTTGAGTGAGCCCTTGCCGAACAGGGTCGGCACGTTGATCGAACCGCCGAGTGCGGCGAGGGTGAACTTGATCGGCACTTCGCAGAAAAGGTCATGGTCGTGGCGCTCGAAGAGCTCATGTTCTTTGACGTGCACGATGATGTAGAGGTCGCCCGCTTGGCCGCCCATTTGACCCGCTTCGCCCTTACCCGCAGAGCGAAGTTTCGAGCCAGTGGCGACGCCACCAGGAATACGAACCTTGACGGTGCTGGTATCCATCTCGCGGCCTTCGCCGTGGCAGTTACTGCAAGGCTTCTCGATCGTTTGCCCCGCGCCTTGGCAGCTAGGGCAGACTTGACGAAAACTAATAAAGCCGCGGTTGGACGATACTTGCCCTGCGCCACCACAAGTCGAGCAGGTCACCTTCTTCGAGCCGGGCTCGGCGCCTTCGCCGTGACATTTCTTACATTCGATCGGGCGTCGATAGCGGATCTCTTTTTCGCAGCCTTTGACGGCTTCTTCTAAGGAAATCTCTAGGTCATAGCGAAGGTCCGAGCCGTGAGCTGCTCCGCCAGCGGACTGGCTCCCGCCACCGCCGAAAAATTCGTCGAAGATTCCGCCACCGCCGCCACCGCCGCCGCGACCGCCAAAGGCTTCGCGGAACATGTCGAACGGATCGTGGCCACCACCGCCACCGCCGCCGCCCATGCCACCTTGGAAGGCGGCGTGTCCGTAACGGTCGTAGGCCGCGCGCTTGTCGGGGTCCTTTAGATTGTCGTAAGCAGAGGAGATCTCTTTGAACTTTGCTTCTGCAACAGCATCCCCTGGGTTTTTATCTGGATGATATTTAACTGCCAGCTTGCGGTAGGCCTTCTTTAGTTCATCGCTGGACGCATCGCGTGCGACGCCGAGGGTTTCGTATAAATCTGCTTGTGCCATGTTGGTCTAAAAGGAGTTATGCTTTTTCAGGACCGCTGGAAACGATCACGCTCGCGGCGCGAATCAGTCGGTCATTCAGGCGATAACCTGCACGGACGGTTTGGATGACTTTGTCTTCCTCCACTTCGCTCGATGACTGATGTGAAATACATTCGTGGAAATTCGGGTCGAAGGCTTCGCCGTCTGGAATGAGCTCTTCGAGGCCTTGCTCGCTGAGGGCACGCTTGAGTTGATCATCGACCATTTTAAAGCCGAGGGTGACGTCCTTCGCTTCGGGATGATTTTCGGCAGCCTGCAGGCCGAGCTTCATATTATCGAGAACTGGCAGGAGTGATTCAACTACGCTAGCTCCAGCACTGCGAATGATGTCCTGCTTTTCGCGGCCGATACGCTTGCGGTAGTTTTCCATATCCGCGACTGAGAGTAACCAGCGAGATTTCATCTCTGCGGCTTCGGCTTCGGCTTTCTCAAGAGGCGTGACTTCAACGATAGGTGTTTCAGTTTCTGCGGCAGTTTCTTCGACGACTTCAGCAGCGGTGGCTTCGGTGGTTTCGTCGGATTCTTCGGGTGTATCTGTGTTGTTGTCGGTCATTTTTCGAAAAGTGTTGGCGCTCGCAGACTGCAAAAAGGCAGATCTGATTCAAGATTGAGCGTGGAAGTGTGTTGATTCCTTCGCAGAGATCAAGGACGCAGTTTTAGGCAAAAAGAGCGGAATTTAATTATTTGTGCGAAGTATTGTTAGCCTAGGCGCACCTTATTACGCACCTTCATTGGAGCGCTTCAAATGGCACGACAGATGCGCTCGGGGACCAGACTAGTCTGCCCTTTAAGACTGCTGGTTTGTCTATATTAGAACTGATCGGTAATCAGCAATGTGGTTGCTGTTTCGGCAACGAGCGTTGCGCTGGTGACGTAGGGCTGCAGATAGTTGTTGCCGCCCTCAAGCGCCTGGCCGGAAATTTCGTCTTTAACGTTGCCGGTAACGATGTGAATCAGGCGTGCTTGTTCGCCAGCTGCCAGCTCAATGGCGGCATCGCCGGGCTGCAATTCCAGCTTGCGGATGCGAAATTCGCTACAATCAGCCAACACTTGTTCGCCCTGAATAATGGTCAGCGGGTCTGGCTCAAAGTCGTCGAAGTCGATCGATTTGAGGGACTCCTCGATGTGCAGTTGCCGTGGTGCGCCGTCCAGCCCGACGCGTCCCCAGTCGTAGACGCGGTAAGTGGTGTCGGAGTTTTGCTGGATTTCAAGAATCAGGTTGCCCGCGTCGATCGCATGCATGCGTCCGCTTTCGACTAAAATCGAGTCCCCGGCTTTCACAGGGAAGCGGTGCACGCAGTCCTCGGCCTGATTGTTGGCGAGGGCAGTTTCAAATTGTTCACGCGTGACGCCTTTTTTTAGGCCGACAATCAGGGAGGCGTCGGCATTGGCATCGGCGACATACCAGTTTTCGGTCTTTGGCTCGCCGCCGAGCGAGAGTGCGATCGCGGCGGGCGGGTGTACCTGCAGGCTGAGGCGATCTTGGCAATCAAGCCATTTGACGAGGATTGGGAAGGGCTCGGCTGGATCGCGGCCAGGGCCGAGGATGTCGGCCGCGGAACTTTCAAGCAGTTCGCGAATCGTTTGGCCGGCGAGTGCGCCGGAGGCGACGACGGATTGCTCGTCCGGGCGATCGACTATTTCCCAACTTTCGCCGATGACTTGTCCATCGGGGAGCGTGCGACCCAATTTTGCTTCGAGGCCTCGACCGCCCCAAACGCGTTCCATATATAAAGGTGTGAATTCTAGGAGTTGCATTTTTCACTTCTATGCAGGAGTTTGTTTAGATTGCGATACTCAATCGAATTCTTTTTGGATTCAAAGCAACGTATTTTAAGCACACATTCCATGGCCAGAAAACCGAAGAAAAAAGTCGCGCGAAAGAAAGTCGTCTCGCAACCGCGTAAAGCCGGGTCGCGGCCAGTGTGGGCACTGTTGTTGTTTTTTATCGCGCTCTGTAGCTTTGTGGCGATTTGGGATTTTGAGATTGCGCAGTCACGGCAGCATACCACTGAGCTCGAAATGAACCTAGTCGGGGTATTTGGGGCGGAAGCGAGTTTTTGGGCATTTCATTTTATCGGTGTCGCTACATGGTTGATCCCGCTCTACCTTTTATGGGCTGGGGTTCGCTTCATTCTGCAGCAGCAACCTCGCCGCCGAATGGTGAGTGGCTTTGCCACCGTGGGCTCGTTGATTTGTGCCTCTGGTTTGGCGGCGATGATGGAGGCCATCGGCACGGTGAAGATGCAAGGCGGTATTTTCGAGCAGCAACTCTCGCAAGGCGTCGGCGGTGTCTTTGGCGAATTTCTTGCCGCGGTGATCCTGCAGCCATTCATCGGCCCTTTTGGCAGTTTCTTGATCCTGTTGATGGGGTTCGTGGTCGGCTCGGTGATTGTCTTTACCGATAACCTCGGTCGTTTTCTTGATTATATTCAAAACGCTTATAGCAGCTTCCTTGCGGAGCGGGCTGGCTCGAAGGAAGAGCGTAAAGCCCTGCGGGCGGAACGCGGCGAAGCCAAGCGCCTCGCCAGAGCACAACACAAGGCGGACCGCGCCGCGGCCAAAGCCAGCAAGAAATCTCAGCCAGCGCTTGTTGAGGATGATGAAGACGAAGAGGACGCTGCGGATGACGATGGTCGCCGCCCGTCATTGCTGCCCGCTTCGATCACTTCACCTGCTGGCTTGAAGCGCGAAGTGGCGAAAAAGAAATCGCCGGCCAAACAGGTCAAATTGGTTAAGCCCTTGATGGAAGAGCCTGAGCCGCCGGTCGAACCGCCGAAGCCGAAATTTGACCCTTCGATGATCAAGGTCGTTGCAGAAGAGAAGACCGAAAAGGCCGTCGCGAGTATACCAGAGCGCCGCGGCGACTATGTTTTTCCACCGCTCAGCTTATTGGCTGAGCCACAAGTTACGGGCGCTGTTAGCGAAGAAGACCACGCCGGCACGATGCAAGCGCTGGTGCGCACGCTCGAGGAGTTTGGCGTTAAAGTCATTCCCGGTGAGATTCACACAGGGCCTGTCATTACTCGCTACGAGGTGAAGCCTGCGCCAGGCGTTCGCGTCGAGAAGATCGTCAATCTAGACAAAAATATCGCGCTCGGCCTGCAGGCCATGTCGGTGCGTATTCTCGCGCCAGTCCCTGGTAAAGGCACGGTCGGGATCGAGGTGCCCAATAAGGTGTCCGAGGCGGTCTGCATGCGCGACATCGTCGAATCCAAGGCGTGGGCGGAAGCCAATGCAGAGATCCCAGTGGTCCTGGGTAAGGATGTAACGGGTAAGCCGATGGTGATGGATCTCACTAAGATGCCGCACGTGCTGATTGCCGGTTCCACCGGTTCCGGCAAAACGGTCTGTATTAATGCGATTATCGCATCGCTGCTCTACCACTCTGGGCCGGATGATCTACGTTTCATCATGGTCGATCCGAAGGTGGTCGAGATGCAGATGTATAATGCGCTGCCGCACATGTTGATCCCGGTGGTGACCGAGGCCAAGAAGGTGCCGGGCGCACTGAAGTGGTTGATCGCCGAGATGGAGCACCGCTACCAGATCTTTGCCAAGACCAACGTCCGCAATATCGCAGGCTTCAACGCCAAGCTGATGAAGGACAAGGAAGAGCAAGCCAAGGCCGAGGCCATGGATGCCGATATGACTCCGGAAGAGCGCGCAGCCGTGAGTAACATGGAAGTGCCTCGCGATGATGATGCTTTTGAGGTGCCGAAGAAAAAGCTGCCTTACATCGTCTGCATCATCGACGAGCTCGCCGACCTGATGATGGTCGCGCCTGCCGATATCGAGACCTGCATCGCTCGTATCGCCCAGCTCGCGCGTGCCGCTGGCATTCACTTGGTGCTAGCAACGCAACGTCCGTCAGTAAATGTCGTCACCGGTGTGATTAAGGCCAACTTGCCCAGCCGTATTTCCTTCAAGGTGGCTTCCAAGATTGATAGCCGTACGATCCTCGATGGTGGCGGTGCGGAGGCGTTGATCGGTAAAGGTGACATGCTTTTCATCCCTCCGGGTACCTCCAGCCTGGTGCGTGCGCAGGGTGCGTTCGTCTCGGATGATGAGATCGAAGCGATTGTCGAATTCCTCAAGGAGAACAACGACCCACCGCAAATTGCTCAAGAAGTGCAGCAGCAAATTGATGCTGGAGGCGACGACGGCGGCCCGACTGCAGGTACCGGGGAGTCGGATGGTGATGAACTTCTGCCGGATGCAATCGATGTGCTGCGTAGCACCAAGCGCGCGTCCACTTCGATGCTGCAACGTCGCCTGCGTGTGGGCTATAACCGCGCGGCTCGCTTAATGGAAGCCCTCGAAGAGCGCGGCATCGTTGGCCCTGAAAACGGCTCCAGTCCGCGCGAGATTTTAGTGGACCTGGATGTGATGTAGCAGCGCGGATTGCGAAGCTCTATCGAGTTCTACCTACTTTCCGTTGCTGCTAGCACGATCCTCGGAGTCTTTACGACTATCGTGCTCGCGCGGCCTGCGGTGAAACAGATCTATGGGCGAGACTGGCAGACTCCTGACGTAAAGTCAGTCGCTACGGTATGACGTAGCGAGCGGGTTTATCCCGCGACTTTAAATAGTCAGCTTTCCAGCTCCAGATCCGGGATGTGGCTAAATGAAATGCGCAGCGGGGCGGCTTCACTGCAGCGCTGCGCTTGATGGGCGTCGGCGTAGTAGAGGCTACGGCCACCGTGCTGTTGGTTGATCGCGTCCATGGCGTGTTGTAGCTGCATGCGGCGCGGGTGGTTGTCTTCTGGGAAGAGCGACGGCGTGTGGCTGTTGGCGTGGGTTAAATGGGTGCAGGTGATGCCGACCTTAGTCGGCTCTGGCACGTCGTAAGGGTGTTGTGCCCAGAGATCGTTTAAAAGTCTCCCAAAGGTGACATTGTCCTGCGTGGGAAAGCAGTGCGCTGCGCCGTGCCAGTGAATCTCGAAGCCGAAGGTGACCTGCACGTCGAGGTGACCAGTAAAAGTGTCCATGGCGCGTAGGCGGCGGACAACTTTTTGCAGCATACGGTGGAGCGTTGCATGGGCACCCTGGAAGCTGCGCAGACGTGGCGGCAGGACGTGGGAGTGGCCGATGCTTTGACGGGTGGTGGTTGCTGGCCGCGACATTTCGATGCCGCGCAGGGCATACCACATGCGGTCGCCCTCGACCGATTTCCAGATGCGGTGCAATCTGTGCCGCGGGGCATTGCACAGTTGCTCCATAGTGGTGATCCGCGCGATGCGTAGGCGCTCTTGCATCCGCCGACCGATACCAGTGATGTCTTCGAGCTCGAAGCGGTACAGGATTTCAGGCAGGTCGTCGAAGTCGATCGCCACCAAGCCGTCGGGCTTTTCGAGCTTGCTGGCAAGCTTGGCGAGGAAGCGATTCGGAGCGAGGCCGATCGAGGCGCCGATATGGGGCCCGATGTTGGCTTTGAGCGCGGCTTTGATCTCAAGGGCCTTGGCGCGCGCGACTTCCGGCGGTTGCCAGTGGGGCGGCAGGCGGCCAAACATCTCGTCGATTGAGAGTACGGCATCGACGTAAATGATCTGGTGGATGATCTTGTGGATCAGGTTGTGGGTTTCGATGTAGCGCCTGTGGTTGCTCTGCACGAATTGGATGCCCGGACAGAGGAAGCGTGCTTCGCGCACCCCCGTGCCAGTCTTAACGCCGCGTGCCTTCGCCTCGTAGCTGGCCGCGATACAGCTAGTGTTGTCAACACCTAGTGACTGCACGACGGCGATCGGCTTGCCGCGCAGGTGCGGCTGAAATTGTTGCTCGACGGAGGCGAAAAAGCTGTCGAAATCAATAAATAGGTAGCGCAGACTCATTATTTTAGGTGTAATTATGTTCACTATTAATTGGAAGAGTAAACTATGCTGCAAGCGACACTCTTGTCGTTTTTTACAGATGGATTGAAGACTGAGCTCAAGCGACAGGCGGGTCGCTTCTGCCATATTAGCTTTGCCGCTTGCGCTTTGAGAACGCTGAGCTAGCAATTTCGACGACTTATGCAAATGACCCTCAAACACCGACGCTACATGATGTGGGTGGTGATGTGCCTGATGTTCATGCCGCCAGGCATGTGGGTGCCGTCGTTGCCAAATATTCTGCAGGCGCAGGGGGTACGCTGGGTGTTGCCGTATGCAATGGCGTTGACGCCCTTGTGTGCAATGTTCTCCGCATTGATGTTTGGCGCATTGTCTGATCGAAAGGTGAATGCGGAGAAATTGTTGGGGTTCTTGGCGATCTTTGGGGCGTTCTTTTTGTGGCTTGGTTTTTTCGCATTGGAGCATGCCTGGCACCCGGGCTGGTATTTGTTCTTTCAAGGCTGTAATGCGCTGATCTCGGGGCCAATGTTTGCCCTAATCACTAAGATTAAGCTGGTGAATCTGCCGAATGCGGCCAAGAGCTTTCCGCTGTATGCGATCGGCGGAACCATCGGGTGGATGGCGGGCGGTTGCATCGTCAGTTGGTTTGCGCTGGATCAGTCAGCAGACACAGGGCAATGGGCGGCCTATATTCGACTCTTCATGGGCTTCCTCTGTTTCTTACTGCCAGCCACGCCGCCGACGGACCACGTGAGTCGTGGCTGGCGAGCGGCCTTGGGATTGACTGCGTTTAAGCTGCTCAAAGTCCGCGAATTGCGGGTGTTTTACTTCGCCTCAGCCTTATTTGCGATTCCCTGTGTGTCTTTTTATATGTTGGTGCCAACAATGTTGATGGAGTTTGGTAGCCTGCATCCGACCGCTCAAATGACGCTGGGCCAGGTGGTTGAAATCGGCTCAATGCTTTTCCTCAGCCTGGTGGCCGGGCGTTTTCGTATTCGCTGGTTCTTGATCGTCGGGATGGTGTTGGGGATCACGCGGTTTGCACTGTTTGCCTTGGCAGGAGACTTGGGCCTACTGGCGGTGATTTGGCTCGGAATCGCACTGCACGGGCCGATTTATACTTTCACGATGGTGGCTGGCCGGATCTTCCTAGATAAACGCGTGCCAGACACGATGCGCGGTCAGGCTCAAGCGCTCTACCAGTTGTTGGTCGGCAGTGTGGCAGGCATCGTCGGCAGTTTCTTTTGCGAAACGGTTTACCAACGTCAAGTGACGGATGAGCTCAGTAGTTGGTCCGTTTTCTGGTGGGTGTTAGCGGCTTTCGCGCTGCTGCCCTTGGCCTATTTCTTTATCGGTGTGATCGGCAAGCCGAGTGGGCAGGAGCAGTAGCTTCCCGTCCCTTTCTCAACTTAAGCAAAGCGGCTGGAAGCCGCTTCTACTATGTTTCCCGCTCAGGTTTGCGGAGCGTGCTTGGGGTGCCGCTAACAAGCTCCCTGCGGGAAGCTCGTTCCACTACAATTGGGATAGGAGCGTGGGCGACCCGCCCACGTTGATCTAATCTATACGAGGGCGCATCGCCCTCACTCCTTTGCTCTCTAAAACAGCGCCAGTTGATCGTCTTCGAGGTCGGTGTTTTCGCCAGATTGCGCCTTTTTCATGCGTTTGCGCAGGAGGTTGTGGCTGGAGTCGTCGGCTTCGAGGCGTTCCAATATCGTTTTGGCGCGCTCGATGACGGTGGTCGGTAGGCCGGCGAGACGGGCGACTTGAATACCATACGAGCGGTCGGCGGCACCTTTGATCACTTGGCGCACGAAGATGATTTCGTCGTTCCACTCCTTCACTGCCACCGAGTAGTTCTCTAGGCGGGCCTGTGTCTTGGCCAATTGCGTGAGCTCGTGATAGTGCGTGGCAAACAGGGTGCGCGGGCCGTCGGCATCCTTCGGGTGCAAGTGCTCGATCACCGCCCATGCGATGGAGAGGCCGTCGTAGGTGCTGGTGCCGCGGCCGATCTCGTCGAGGATGACGAGGCTGCGCGGGGTGGCGTTGTTGAGGATGTTGGCGGTTTCATTCATCTCGACCATGAAGGTCGAGTTGCCGCGAGCGAGTTCGTCGCTGGCGCCGACACGGGAGAAGATACGATCGACGAGACCGATCTGGCAGCCCTTCGCGGGCACCCATGCGCCGGTCTGGGCCATGAGTACAATCAAGGCGATCTGGCGGATGTAAGTCGATTTACCGGCCATGTTGGGCCCAGTGATCAGCGCGATTTGTGGGGTGTCGGCATCGACCCCTGAACTGGAGAGGCTGGTGTCGTTGGGCACGAAGGCATGTGCGCCGGCTAGGCCGAGGCGTTCGGCGCGCAGCATTTGCTCGACCACGGGGTGGCGGCCTTGCTCGATGCGTAGTTTGTCGGAGTGGTCGAGCTGCGGCTTACAGTAGTCCCACTCGCGGGCGAGTGCGCCCCAACCGATCAGCACATCGATTTCTGCCAGCGCTTCGGCGGTCTCTTTGAGTGCATTCGCGTGTTCGAGGATCGATTTGATCAGGGCGTTAAATAATCTCTCTTCGCAGCCTAGGGATTTCTCCTCGGCGCTGAGAATCTCGCGTTCGCGTTCTTTCAACACACTGGTGGTGTAGCGCTCGGCGTTTTTCATGGTCTGCTTGCGCACGTAGTCGTCGGGCACGAGTGCGACGTTGCTCTTGGTCACTTCGATGAAGTAGCCGAAGGCGCCGTTAAAGCGGATGCGCAGGTTCTTGATGCCGGTGCGTGCTTGCTCGGCGAGTTCGAATTCGCTGAGCCATTGCTGGCTGTCGCGGGTGAGGCCACGGATGCGGTCAAGTTCCGGGTCGAAGCCGTCGCGAATCGTGCCGCCGTCGTCGATCTTGCCCGGCAACTCATCGGCTAGGCCGCGGTTGAGCAGCTCTGAGAGTGGCTCGAAGTCGTGGATGCGCTCGGCGATGGCAGCCACCGGTGTGTCGGGAAATTCGAGCAGTGTGGCGGAGATCGCTGGCAATGCGGTGAGGGTGTCGCGCACGCCACCGAGTTCGCGCGGGTTGCGCAGGCGGTTTTGCAGGCGACCAAGGATGCGCTCGATATCGCGAATGCCCTTAAGGTGCTTCTGCAATTCTGTGGAAAGTCCAGGGCCTGCGACGAATTCGGCCACGCAGTCTTGGCGGCGGTGCACTTCGATCAGGTTGAGCTCGGGCGCGCACAGCCAGCGTTCGAGCAGGCGTGCGCCGGGGGCGGTGACGCTGCCGTCCATCGCCGAGAGCAGTGAGCCGTGGCGTGTGTTGGCGGCAGATTTGAAAATTTCCAGATTACGCAGGGTCGCGGGATCGAGCAGTAGGGTCTTCTCAGTGCTGTATTCGCTGAGTTTGCGAAGGTTCTCTGGTTTGGCGCAGAGCGTTTCGGTCGAGTAATGCACCAGTGCGCCCGCTGCGCCGAGGGCGGGATGGTCGCGATCAATGCCGAAGCCTTCGAGGTTGAGCACGCCGAGGGTCTCCATCACGGATTGCGCGCCGGCGACTTCGTCAAAGTGGTAGTCGGGGATTTTGGTCACGGCGCGGCCGTCGCACAAAGAGGTGAAGAGCTCGTTGAACTTGGCGGCGTCCGGATTGTTGCGCCAATTCGAGGAGGCGTTTTCTGGCACGATGATCTCGCGTGGGTCGATGCCCTCGAAAGCGGCGAACAAGTTCTCGGGGCGTGCGTCGGAGGCGACGACGAATTCGCCCGTGGTCAAGTCGAGCCAAGCGGCGTGCAGCTGTTTCTTCTCTAGCGAGAGTGCCAGTAGGAAGTGGTTACGTTGGGCGTCGATCTGCGTGTCGGCGAGGCGAGTGCCCGGCGTGATGATACGAGTCAGCGCGCGCTTGACTAGTTTGCCAGGCTGCGGCGTCTCGACCTGATCGACGATCGCCACTTTAACGCCTTGATCGAGAAGCTTCTGGATATAGGTCTCGGACGCGTGGAAAGGAATGCCGGCCATCGGCATACCGTGGCGGTGGGTGAGGGTGATGCCGAGCAGTTGCGCGCCGCGTTCGGCATCTTGTAGGAAGATTTCGTAGAAGTCCCCTAGGCGAAACATCAACAAGGTATCATCTGCGAGCTGGCCACGAATCTCGTGCCATTGCTGCATCATTGGGGTTACTTTCTTGGGCTTTTCGGCGGACATAGTTTGCAAGGAAAGAGCCCATTAATTACGCGAATGAACGCGAATCAAAAATAATGTATAGCAGAGAAAATTGATAGATTTTGAGCCTTTCCATCCTCTGGTGCGTTCTTTAACGGAAATGATTCGTGACAATTCATGCCATTCGTGGGCAAATGCGAGACATATGGCAGCCATAAAGCTCAATTCTCTTCGGTTTGAAAATCCTAAAGCACCCGCATTAGTCATCCTGCATGGCCTTCTTGGGGCGTCGCGCAACTGGCAGACGATCGGTAAAGCGCTGAAAGACCGCTTTGATGTTCACATCTTGGACCTGCGTAACCACGGCAGTTCGCCGCACGCGGAGTCGATGCGTTGGTCGGAGCTCAATGCCGATCTGTCGGCTTATCTTCGCGTGCATGATCTAAAAAATGTCACACTGATGGGGCATAGCCTCGGCGGCAAGATTGCGATGCGGTTTGCCTGCGACTATTCGGCGGTGGTCGCAAAACTGATCGTCGTCGATATCGCAGCGAAGAAGTATCCGCCGTATCACGATGCCGAGTTTCGCGCGATGAAGCGCGTGCCTGCAGGCGCCATCGAAAATCGCCGCGAAGCGGAAGAGCTGTTGAAGCCGCTGATCCCAGATTGGGGCATGCGTCAATTTGTGATGACGAATCTGGTGCGCGGGGAGTTCGGCCTAAAATGGCAGTGCAACCTCGAAGTCCTGCATTCAAGTTTACAGGTGCTGCGCCAGAACTCACTCAGCGGGTTCGATAACTTCAAGGGACCGACGCTGCTCATCACTGGAGGAAAGTCCGATTTTGTTAAAGACGGCGACGTCAAAGCAATGCGCGAATGGCTGCCGAATATTAAACAAGCCAGTATCGCTAAGTCAGGGCACAACGTGCACGTCGATGACCGCAAGGGTTTCTTAGATGCGCTGAACAAATGGTTGCAAGGCAGCGGCAGCATCAAAACTGCGAAGTCGAACCGACCTAAGCCCGCCGTCGAACCTAAGCAGTTCGACTAACCACTCCCAGCGGGCGTGGCGTCGTTGCTTGCAACGGTCTTCATGGTGATGTCTCATGGCTGAGCGATGGCCGTTGCAAGCAACGACACCACAAAAAGAACTCTATTGGTTGATTCATTGCTTACTTTTTACACCTTCAAACTTTCTCACTTTTATACATCTTTACCTGCGTAGCTCTCCGAGCGAAGCGGGTTCACACTTTAGATCATGACACCCCGCTCACAGTCCGAGGCCGATTCAGTCGCCGCAGCCGGTTTTTCCGAAGTTTACCAACCGGTAAAATCCTACCTGGATGATCTCGATATCTTCCTGCAGTCGCAGGTTCAGGAGCTGGAGCCGGAGGTGCAGGAGCATGTGCGCTATGTGTTTGGCCATAGCGGCAAGCGTCTGCGGCCGATGTTGGTGGCATACAGCGGCTGGCAGGGGCCAGCGGAAAACTGTGCCGAGGATCTGGTGATGCTAGGCTCGGTGATCGAGCTGGTGCATCTCGCGACCTTGGTGCACGACGATATTTTAGATGAGGCGGACACACGTCACCGGCAAGAGACAGCAGCGAAGAAATATGGCCCGGCAGCGGCGGTATTGATTGGCGATGTGCTGTTTTCGCACGCGCTCAAATTGGCCTCTGATTTTGATACCAACGAAGTCTGCCGCTCAGTGGCGCAAGCGACTGCGCGTGTCTGTGCCGGTGAGATTGCGCAGACCTATCAGCGTGGAGAGGTAAACTATAGCCGTGAGTTCTATTTCCGCGTGATTCAGCTCAAGACGGCCGAGCTGTTCGAAGTCTCCTGCCGCCTAGGCGCGAAAATAGCGGGTTACAGTGAAGCCTTTAGCGAGGCTGCGGGGCTGTTCGGGCGCCATGTCGGCATCGCTTATCAGATTTTTGATGACTTGGTGGATTTGTACGCCGATGAGTCGATGATCGGTAAGACGCTTGGCACCGATCTGGCTAAGGGTAAGTTTACCCTGCCGCTGCTGCTGTTGCTGGAAAAGTTGCCCGAGGAAGAGCGCAACAGTCTGATGGCGCGTTTTAAGGCGGGCGACAAGACGGTATCGGCTGACTTTACCAAGCGCTTGCACGACTTTCCCATTTTTGCAGAAGTGGTCGCAACCTTTGAGGCGGAGCTAGCTAAAGCGACCGATGCCGTCGCACCGTTCAGCGAGCTGCCACCAGTCGCGAGCATGCAGCAAATTGCCGAGCTTGTGCGCGCACAGCTGGGGCGGATTCAGTAGGAGTGGTTAGTTGGACGTTGCGAGTCGGACCTTATTCCGAGCAACTTTCAACAATCAACCTGCAACGCTAGCTTCCCACTCCCTGCGTTTTTTATCAGAAAAACCAGGAATCCGGCCTTCATCGAAATCGATCATATCCATCACGCTGTCGACCACACCGATCATTTCGGGATGGCCCATATTGGTCAGCGATTCGGCGAGGAACTCGCGACCCATTTCGGTTTGTCCCTTATGAGTGACTTCCCGGTTCCATTCCACGGCGTTTAGGTCGTCAGGGAGGCATTCGCCGAGCAGGCGATCAAGTTCGACTTCGTCGTTACCGGCGGCTTCGACCGCGGCCAGCACTTGCTTAGGGTCGATGCCGAGGTGCATCGACAGAAATCGGTCAAAGCCACGGCAGAAATTTTTCTGATAGGACTTAGGCAATTCACCAGCCAGATGCTTACGGCATTTGCTGATAAAACGTGGCAAGTGCAGCAGTCCACAGGGGTGCGCTTCGAAGGGAGAAGGGAGGTCGAAACATATTTCACCGGTTGGGCCGAGGTCTTGGTCAGTCATGATTTAGCAAATGAAAGTGCGAAGAGCGGCAGGTGCAAAGGTAAAAATTGTAGAAGCGAGGTTTGGTTGTTTATTAAAACAGTGATTGGAATAAGTTCAGGGTCTGGCATATCTGGTTAGATAGTTATGCTGCTACGCTTTATGAAAAAACCTTTTATCCTCTTTGCTTTATTTGGTTGGTTAATCACTGCTTCAAGTCTGTTGCGCGCGGCGCCAGAGGTAGTCGGGGCGGTCACAGTGGAGTTAATCGCCGAGACGACGGCGGTGGTACCTGGCGAGCGCTTTAACCTGGCATTGGATTTTAAGCTGGAGCCGCATTGGCATCTGTACTGGAAAAATCCGGGCGCGAGTGGTCTGCCGGTGGAGATCGAATGGCAGCTGCCAGCAGGCTTGAGTGCCGGTGAGATTCAGTGGCCAGCACCGGAGCGGATCGAGTTAGGTGGGCTGATGAACTATGGTTACGAGGACGCGGTGACCTTGATTGTACCGATTCAAGCTGCGCAGGATTTTGACTTGGGTACTGCAGTGCCGATTCAAGCGGAGGTGTCGTGGTTGGTCTGCGAGCAATTTTGTATGCCAGGCGATGCCAGTCTGAGTATCGAGCTGACTGCTGAATCTGAGGCGGTGAACAGTGCCGAAGCGCCCGCTTTTGAGGCGGCTCGTGCGCGTTTGCCGGAGGTAACTTCGCCGTGGCAGGTGTCGGCGGCAGTGGCAGGGCAGGAATTGGTGCTGACGATCGAGCAGGCGGACGGCTCGGCGATTCCGAGTGAGTTGTATTTTTATGCGGATAAAGAGGGCGTGATCGAGCCGAGCGCCCTGCAGACCTTAAGTTCGGTTGGTGAGGGACTGGTGCAATTACGTGCAAAGCTCGATGTAACGCAGTTGCAGGAGCCGAGTGCTGTCGTTGCGGGTGTCTTACAATCGCAGTCGGGCAACTGGGCGATCGATCTGAGGATTGGCGCCGAAGATGCGCTGGCGCCGCCGCAGTCGTTGGCTGGCGAAGTGCCTGCTGCCACGGGGTTTGAGGGTGCCTTGTTAAACCTCGGGCTGCCGGGTTGGTTGCTGTTGGCGTTTCTCGGTGGGTTGATCCTGAATGTGATGCCCTGCGTATTACCAGTGCTGTCGCTTAAAGTGTTTTCCTTGTTGAAGCATTCGGGGCAGTCGCGTGCGCAGGCCTTGCTGCATGGCGGTGCGTATACAGCGGGCGTGGTGGCGAGTTTCCTGGCGCTGGCTGCGGTGTTGTTGGCGCTGCGTGCGGTGGGCGAACGCATCGGTTGGGGGTTTCAATTGCAGAGCCCTAACTTCGTGGTGGTGCTGACAGTGGTATTCTTCCTGTTTGCACTGAATTTGATGGGCGTATTCGAAGTCGGCACGAGCCTCGTCGGTGCGGATACCAAGGTCTCAAAGCGCAACGATGCGCTGGGTTCGTTTGGTATGGGTGTGTTGGCTGCGGTGGTCGGTGCGCCGTGCATGGGACCGCTTGTGGCTTCGGTCAGTGGCATTGCAGTGCAGGCCAATGCGGCCACGGGCTTGTTGATTTTTGGTGTAATGGGCCTTGGGCTCGCGTCGCCGTTTTTGTTTTTATCGGTCTTCCCGAAGTTGGTCGCTTACTTGCCGAAGCCAGGCGTGTGGATGGAGTCGGTCAAGCAGTTCATGGGCTTCCTGTTAATGGCGGCTGTGGTGTTTTTGGCACTCGTTGCGGGACGTCTCGGAGGTGTGGATGCGGTGATTGCGCTGCTGATCGCGTTGCTCATCGCGGGCTTGGCGGCTTGGATCTATGGCCGTTGGTCGGTGCCAGTGAAGCCGAAGCGCACACAGCGATTCGCGCAGGCCATCAGCCTGGCGCTGCTCGTTTTTGCGAGCTATTATGCAATCAATGAGACCAAGGCTGCGTATGAAAGTTTTGAAACTGGGACTTCCGTATCGAAGAATGGACAGTGGCAACCGTGGTCGGGTGAACGTGTTGCCGCGGAGTTGGCTGCGGGCCGGCCTGTGTTTATTGATTTCACCGCGAGCTGGTGTCTGATCTGTCAGGTAAATAAGAAAGTCGCGACGCATACGGAGGCGACTGAAGCCTTGTTTGAGGAATATGGCGTCGTTGCGCTTGAGGCGGATTGGACGCGCTATGATTCAGCAATCACTACGGAGCTGGAGCGCTTCGGTCGTTCGGGTGTGCCGCTGTATGTGCTGTATGCGCCGGATGGTACCGTGACCGTACTGCCGCAGAGTTTAACCAATGGAATAGTGCGTGAAGCAGTTGAAAAAGCACTGAATTAAGGCTTACAATGTTGATCGCTAAGTAGCGAAGCGGCTTCTAGTTGCTTGTTGTCTTTGTAATTAAAAGCGCCGGGAAACGATATCGACTGTTATGAACCATTACAAATCTCTCTTCGTTACATTTCTAGCATGTACCTCGATCTTACAGGCCGCGGTTCAAAATGGCGCCGCGGCACCCGACTTTGTCTTAACCGATAGCGCTGGAGTGGAGCGGCGGATCTCCGATTTTAAAGGTCAGTATGTTGTCCTCGAATGGACGCGGCACAACTGCCCGTTCGTGATAAAGTATTACGAAAACGGCGATATGCAGGCACTACAGCGGGAGCTGACAGATGCCGATGTCGTATGGCTGCAGATCGCATCGTCCGCCCCGGGCAAGGCTGGGTATTTGACCGCGGGCCAAGCAGAGGCTGTGCGTGAAGCGACGGAGACGCACTCGACTGCCTTGCTATTAGATGCTGCGGGTCAAGTCGGTCGTACCTATGGCGCGCGCACCACGCCGCATATGTTTCTGATCAACCCCGAGGGTGTGGTGATTTATCAAGGCGCGATTGATAGTATCAAATCTGCCAAGTCTGAGGATATTGCAAAGGCCACCAATTATGTGAAGGCCGCGTATGCCAGTGCAATTGCCGGCGAGTCGGTTGAAAAGTCGACCACCACGCCGTATGGCTGTGGGGTGAAGTATTAGTCAGTGCGCTGACTTTGGGACGAAGTCGGCCACTCCAAGAAGCGTCGATAGCAGTGCCATTTGTAATACACGATGCTGGCAATGATGGCGCCGAGGGTATCGGCGATCCAGTCGCCTAGCTCGACGGAGCGACCGGCTGTAAAGGATTGTCTATATTCATCAAGTGCGCCGTAGAGTGAGATCAAGGCGATGGCTATAAAGACACCGCGCCAGCCCAAGTTGAAAATGCGCGGGATGCGCAGCACCGCGGTGGCGAGTAGGCCAAAGACCAGCAGGTGTGCGAGCTTGTCGTAAGAGAAGTCGATGCTCGGCGCAGCGAGATCTTTGCTGCTGGAGGCCATGAAGATCGCCAAGACGATGGCGAGTGGCCAGATGTGGTGACGTTGGATTTTGAGTTTCAAAATAAAATCAGCGCTTAGTTATTCGTAATCTTTGGCGAACTCGACGAGTTAGTGCGTGGGTAGCCAGAAGCGGAAGGTGCTGCCTGTGGAAGAGGATTCGACGAGCTCAATGTCGCCATGGTGGTCACGTAAGATGCGCTTACTGATGGAGAGTCCGAGGCCAGTGCCGCCCGGGCGATGGGTGAGGAAGGATTCGAAAATGTCGGGCTGTATACTCTCTGGAATGCCGGGACCGTTGTCGCGGATGATGAAGGCTGCCTGCGCCGGATCGCTAACACAGCTAATCTCAATGCGACCGCCTGTGGGCATCACTTGAGTGGCATTGAGGATTAGGTTGAGCATGACTTGTTGAATCTGGCCTTTGTTGACTTCAACCAGGAGGGCCTGCAGAGGTGGCTGGTAGGCAATCTCGATTTTACTTTGATGCAGTTTGAGGCGCACCAGTCGTAGGGTTTCTTCGATCAGATCGTTTAGATCGAAGTGCGCGTGCGCGCCTTGGCGGTTGCGCCCGAAGTCGAGCACGCGGCTGACGATTTCTTCCAGCTGGTTGAGTTTATCGCCAATGACACTGATGTCGGTTTGGCGATCGTCGCCCGCTGCGAACTGTAGGTCGAGTGACTCAAAGAGTAGCTTAATAACCGTCAGTGGATTACGAATCTCATGCGCGATTTCGGCGCTGAGCATGCCGAGTGTGGTGAGCTTTTCGTTCTGTCGCAGTGAATCCTCGGAGCTAAAAATACGTGAGTAGAGGCGAGCGTTTTGAATCGCGATAGCTCCGAGTTGCGCAAGTGTAGCAAATACTTTTTTCTCGTCGTTGTTGAAGCGATGCTGGTGGGTGGTGTAGGCGTTGAGTAGGCCGATCGCTTTGTTGTTAAACACAATCGGTGTGGCGAGCATGGAGACGAGGCCTTCGCTTTGCACGAGGTGGATGAAATCGTTTTCGACGGTAAAGGGTAGGTCGGCGACCTCGACTTGTTTGTGTCGATGAATGGCGGCACCAAAGGAACTTTCCTCGATGGGGAAGCTGACCTGTGCGTCGATCTCGCCTCGGGGGCCAGCCATGGAGTGGAGTTGGAGCTGCTTGTGGTCTGGCGTGAGAAGAAACAGCGCGCAACTGTGGCAGTTCATGAGTTGGCGACCTTCTCGAGCAAGGCCGCGGAGCACTTCGTCTTGTTCGAGTTCGCCGACGAGGCCTTGCCCCATATTGATGAGTGACTCGAGTTGATGAGCTTTAGCACGGAGCTGTTGAATCAGCCAGATCCTAGAGACGACACGGCTGGCTTCGTTGGTCAACAGAGTGAGGATTTTGAGCGATTGCTCGTCGAAGGCATTTAGTTGTTCGCTATCGATGTTGACCACGCCGATCACGACTCCGCGGTCTTCCATCGGCACCGCCATTTCGGAGCGGACGCTTGAACGGACAGAGATGTAGCGCGGCTCTTGACTGACATCAGGCACGATAATGGAGCGAGCATGTAGTGCACACCATCCGGTGATGCCTTGACCGAGAGCCAGATCTAGGTCGTTCCAGTCTTCGGCGAGCCCATGCGAGACTTCCAATTCGAGTCGATGGGTGTCGGGACTGATCAAAGAAATCGAGGCGCTGCTCGGTTGTAGGACGTTGATGATCTCTTCAAGGATCAGGGTCAGAGCTTCTTTGGGCTCCTCGGTATCAGATACCAAGCTACTGATTCGGTAGAGTGAGTCGATTGCAGTGCGCTCGGTCTTATCGGCTTTCATCGTAATGGTTGGTTCGACGGTCGCGAATGTCTATTCGTTGATGATGGCATTTAATTTCACGCGTAAGTCCGATAGATTTTTAGCGCTGATCGGTTCTTGGCGATCAATCTTATCGATATAGAAGGTGTCGATGGCGAGGCCTCGCTCTGTGGCAATTCGTGCGAAACTGATATCGAACCCTCTGGAATAAATATGCCGTGCGAGTCCGTACAGGAGCCCGACCCGGTCTTCTGCTTGCACCTCGATAATGGTGTGGTTAAGCGCAGGCTCATGATAAATGTCGAGCGTTGGTGGAATCGGAGCGCGAAGGATGCCGCGCAGCTTCTTCTTCTGACTTTTTACCTTGGCTTCCATGCGCTCGATTTCGCCGGTGAGACGTCGGCCATGCATGAGAGCATCTTCGATGTGTGTTTGGAAAATCGTCTGTGCTTTTTCGTTGGAGACGGCTCCGCCCTCCAAGTCCATAATGTAGAAGGTGTCGATGGAGATATTATCAGTGCGGGAGATCGCTTTAGTACTAACGATATTTACGCCAGCCAAAGTAAGTGCGCCCGCCAGTTTGTAGAAGAGCCCAGCACGGTCCCACGTAACAATATTGACGACAGTCATATTGAGGTCGATGTCGTTACTCCAGTCAATGATCGGCGCGAGTGTGCCAGTCGGATCTGCTTGCTGGATTTGAGCGAGCAGCTGGTTGACCATACGCAGGTGGAGCTCGATTTCGTTGGGCTTGGTGTTGATGAAATATCGCTCTGGCAAGCGGTCGAAATGGGCTTCGATCTCATCCTTGGCGACGCCTTCGATCTCGCGGGCGAGCATTAGTTGATGGCGACTTTCCTTCAGATTCTTGCGCTTCTGTTCGACCACGGCCTTGTTTTCAAATTGCTCTAGAGTCCGCTGATACAAAGTCCGATGCATGGTGTCTTTGTAGTCGTTCCAGAGAGTCGGCGCCGTGCCGCGGGCATCGCAGTAGGTATGAACATAGAGGAAGCGGAGTTTTTCAGGGTCTTCGATGAACTCGGCAAAAGCGTGTGCGGTCTTTGGGTCATCGAGATCAAAACGCTGCCAGATGCGGGACATGGCCAAGTGATGGCGGATAATAAATAGGATTTGCTCCTGCTGCTCGTCGCTGATGTCGAAGCGTGTGAGGATTGGCTGAGCGATGCGGACGCCGTTGACATCGTGACCTTTAACGCCTTCTGCCTTACCGATATCGTGCAGTAGAAGAATCAGATAGAGCAGCAGCGGGTCGTCATTTTTACGTAATGCGGTCTCGTAGGCAGTCTCGACGGGAGTGTTTTTTTGGAAAACAGCATCGAGATGCTTGATCGTGCGCAAGACGTGCTCATCCGCAGTATAACGATGGTAATATTCATGCTGAACCATGCAAGTGAGCTGGCCAAACTCGGGCAAATAGCGGCCAAGTACGCCGAGCTCATGCATCAGCTTTAGGATCGGATAGACTTCGCCGGGATTCCTGAGGATGGAGCAAAAGCTCTTTGCTGCTGAAGGGTGATTGATAATGTCATGGTCAATCAGTGGCAGCGAGCGTGAGATGCGAAACTTGAGGTCGGGGTGTAGTTTGGCCCCGAACTGTTGCATTAAGTGGAAGACTCGGATCAGGCGTAAGGGGTCTTCGGTGAAGACGGATTTCTGCTCAGGAGAAAGCACCTTGTCCTGCAAGATGAAGCCGTCGACGCGTTTGAGTGGTAGATGTTGATGCGCGCGCAGGGCTTCGCGGAAGCTAATGCCGCCCGAGCTGCGTGGGTCATCTTCGCTGGAGAGAGCGAGTCGTTCTTTGAGGAGCTCGCTGGTATGGTAGATCGTGCGCGCGGCGGTGTAGTAGTCTTTCATGAACGCCTCAACGCGCTCGAATATATCTTCCTGCGGGTAGCCGAGCCCCGCGGCGATCGTGGGTTGCTGCTCGAGGTCGAGCTTGTCCGTCGGACGTCGATTCTGCAGGTGCAGTTCGGTGCGTGTGCGCAGTAGAAAATCGTAGGCGGCTTCCATTTCGTCGCGCAGGTGCTGACGCAGCAGTTTGGCTTTGTTGATCTCTTTAAATGAACCATAGCCGAATTTGATATTGGCCATCCATAGGATGTTTTGATAATCGCGCAGGCCACCGACGCCATTCTTGATGTCGGGCTCTTGTAGATAGACGGTATTGCCAAACTTCGCGTGGCGGCCGCGTTCGTCGGCGAGGCGTTGCTGAATGTAGGCCTTGGAGTTTTCCTTTTTACAGTAGCTGGCGAAGCGTTTCTGCATGTCGAGATAGAGTGGGTCGGAGCCGCAGATGATGCGTGATTCGAGAATCGCGTTTTTCGATTGGATTTCGCTCTTCGCCTCTTCGATGGCTTCCTTGGCGTTGCGCGAGGCGTGGCCGATTTTCCAGCCTAAGTCCCAGAGCGGGTAGAGGATCTCTTCGGCGAGTACTTCCTGAAACTTGGCAAAGTGCTTCCCCGAAATCTTCTCGGGGTAGAGAAACATAATGTCGATGTCGCTGTGTGGGTTGAGCTCTTGGCGCCCGTAGCCGCCGGTCGCGAGCACTGCCATCTTGCAGGGCAGCGGGCCATGCTCGGTGGCATACAGATCGAGCGCGGCGAGGAAAAGATTCTCGATCACCACGTCGACCATCGCGGCACGCGCTTGACACACCTCTAACCCAGGAGTGCCTTTTTGGTGGTAGCGCTTGAGCATTTCGCTCTCTAGCTCGATGTAGCGCTTGTAAGCTGGCAGTTGCTTGCTTCGTGAAACCCCAGGATCAAACACCAGACGCTTTTGCGCATGCTTATGGAGGCGTCGAAAGAGAGGATTGTCTTGAATGGGCATAGACCGAAAATGCAGGAAGGCGTCAAAAGTATGGCTGCGTACGTGCGACTGGATAGAAACCCCATTTTTGGCGCATCCGTCAAGTGAGTTTGCGCGCTGAAGGACTTGAAATCAGTCAGATCGGTCAATCGTTTGGCGAAATATGTCCCTTTCTTTT
This sequence comes from Puniceicoccaceae bacterium, assembly GCA_017854655.1. Classification (GTDB taxonomy): domain Bacteria; phylum Verrucomicrobiota; class Verrucomicrobiia; order Opitutales; family Coraliomargaritaceae; genus Lentimonas. The sequence continues at coordinate 32,986 of JAFMHF010000008.1, forward strand.
TGACGGCACGCGGATATTGACTACTCATTCTGCTCCGCAATCGAGCAGAAACCACAAATATTACAGATTATGCAAATCGCAGACGGCACAGTAGTCGCAATGGACTACGCCCTTAAAGATGACGAAGGAACTTTGATTGATCAGTCCCAACCGGGACAACCAATGGTCTATCTCCACGGTCATCGTAACATCATTCCAGGCCTCGAGGCTGCCCTTGCAGGTAAGCTCGTTGGCGAGACTGCAGAAGTGCGTGTCGATCCAGAAAATGGCTATGGCGAGGTCAATCCAGCATTGGAGCAAGTCGTGCCCAAGGAGCGTTTTCAAGGTGTTGAAGACCTTCAGGCCGGCATGCAATTTCAAGCTAACACTGACCAAGGCCCTGTCTCGGTTCGTGTGATTAAAGTCGAAGACGACGATGTCACTGTCGATGGCAACCACCCGCTCGCGGGCAAGCACCTCAACTTCAACGTGACGATCCAAGAAGTTCGCGCAGCGACTGAAGAAGAGATCGCGCACGGCCACATTCACCAAGGTGGTGGATGCTGCGGCGGCGGCGGTGAAGACAAAGAAGGCGGTTGCTGCAACGACGAGCCAAAAGCTGAAGGCGAATGCTGCAGCTCCGAAGAGCCAAAAGGCGACGATCAAGGCGGCTGTTGCTCCCAATAAGAACGGTCGCGCCGTAATGGTGGATCGTTGGTAGAGAATCTCTGGAAATTTCAAAAGCCCCCGTTTTAGGACGGGGGCTTTTTTGGGTCTAGATTGTAGGGCCTGTATTTGTCGCAGACCGTGGAGATTCTGAATCCTGTCTGCGAACTAGTATCACTCGCGATATTGCTTGAGCGATCGCGACGGGCCGGGCGTGGTCTGTATTACTCCGGGCTCTGCGTTGTTTGTATCAACGATCGACTTGACAATATAGCTAGATAGCTAGATCTTTTAGAGATGGAAATGGTTCCCCTTTACGACGCAAAAAATCGCCTCTCTGAGATCTGCAATCAGGTGTCAGAGACTGGGCAACCCTGTGTGATTAGCCGTCGCGGTAAACCTGTGGTCAAATTGGTGCCGATCGAAGAAGAGTGCGCCTCGACTTCCGTATGGGATACCGTTGAAGAGGCACGAGCTCGCTACGGAGCACTGGACGTTGATTTTATTTTGCCGCAGCGCTCGGAGCTGCAGCGTGAAGATCCGCTGGATTAACAATGATCACACACTTACTCGATACTTCGATTTACTCTCAGCGCTTGCGACGCCATCCGCATCAGAAGACGGTTCAGCGCTGGTCGGAGTTGGGCAATGCCTCGCTGGCCATCTCAAGCATTTGCGAAGCGGAGGTGCTCTTTGGTTTGGAGAAAAAGGCGTCGGTCCGTCTCTGGGCAGAGTATGAGCACTATTTGAAAAACCAATTGGTGGTTCTTCCGCTTGATCGCAAGGTGATCGAAACCTACGCACGTATCAAGGCCGGGACCTTGAGGGCTGGCCTGAGCATTGGCGAATTCGACTTGTTGATCGGAGCGACTGCACTCGCTAACAACCTGAAAGTGGCGACCCTCAATACCAAGGACTTTTCAAAAATCCCCAATCTCGTGATTGAGGATTGGAGCTAATTGCTACTTTCGATTTTCTGCGGAGTCGCCTTAGATGCTCCACTGGCGATGACCGACAGGGGAATCCTAATAGCCGCGATTCGGCGAAAGCCACTTTTCGGTCTTCTCCAGATTGAAACCTTTGCGTTGTGCGTAGTCTTCGAACTGGTCTTTGGCCATCGGCCCGACTTGGAAGTATTTGGCTTCGGGGTGCCCAAAGTAGAGGCCGCTAACGGCGCTGCCAGGATTCATTGCGAAGCTTTCGGTGAGGCTGGCGCCGCAGTTGGCTTCGGCGTCGAGTAGCTTCCAGATCATCTCTTTTTCGGTGTGGTCGGGCTGGCTCGGGTAGCCGGCTGCTGGACGGATGCCGCGGTATTCTTCTTTGATGAGTTGCTCGTTGCTGAGTGTTTCGTCGGAGGCATAGCCCCAGAGCTCTTTACGCACGCGAGCGTGGGTGTATTCGGCGAGCGCTTCGGCAAATCGGTCGCCAATGGCTTTGACCATGATCGAGCTGTAGTCGTCCTGTGCATCTTCGAATTCTTGCGCAAATGTATCCACCCCTTCAATACAACAGGCGAACGCGCCAAAGGCATCGACTTGGCCAGATTCTTTGGGTGCGACGAAGTCGGCGAGGGCGTAGTAGGTGTCACCTTTTACTTTCTTCTTTTGTTGGCGCAAAGTGTAGAAGGTGCCGATGGTTTGGCCTGCGTCATCATAGAGTTCGATATCGTCGCCCACGGAGTTGGCGGGGAAGAGACCGACCACGCTGCGGGCGCGGAAGCGTTTTTCGTCGATGATGCGTTTTAGCAAGGCTTGAGCATCGGCAAGGATGACGCGCGCCTGTTCGCCGTATTTCTTGTGCTCAAGAATTTTTGGATATACGCCCTTGAGCTCCCAGGTCCAGAAGAGTGGTGAGTAGTCGAAGTATTGGCTGAGATCCTCAAGGTCGATATAGTCCGCAACAGTGATGCCTGGCGCGTTGGGTGCCTTGAGCTGCGCGTTGGCCCAATCGCAAGTAAAGCGCTTGGCTTGTGCCGCCGCGAGTGGCAGGAAGTCAGTTGCCTTGTTGTTGGCAGCAAAACGGATACGTTGCGCCTCTTGATCGGCACGAACTTCGGCGGCGTAGGCTTCGCGTTTCTCAGGGTTGAGTAGGCTATTACAAACCTCAGTCACGAGGGACGCATCGCCGACGCGCACTACAGGTTGGTTGTAGTGCGGAGCGATCTTGATTGCAGTGTGCGCTTTGCTGGTCGTGGCTCCGCCGATGAGTAGCGGTTGCGTGAAGCCGCGCTTTTTCATTTCATCAGCGTTGAAAATCATCTCATCGAGGGAGGGCGTGATCAGGCCGGAGAGGCCGATAATGTCGGCACCCCATTCTTGTGCTTCCTTGAGGATGGCGTCGCAGGAGACCATGACGCCGAGGTCTTTGACTTCGTAATTGTTACACGCTAGCACTACGCCGACGATGTTCTTGCCGATGTCGTGCACGTCGCCCTTTACGGTCGCGATTAGAAATTTACCCGCCGAGGAGCTCTCGGTGGAGTCGCCCTTTTCGGCTTCCATGAATGGCAGCAGGTGGGCGACGGCACGCTTCATCACGCGGGCGCTCTTCACTACTTGTGGGAGGAACATATCGCCGTCGCCGAAGAGTTTACCGACGACCTTCATCCCGGCCATTAACGGGCCTTCGATCACGTGGAGTGGTCGTGGGTATTGGAGGCGCGCTTCCTCGGTGTCGGCGTCGATGTGCGCGACGATGCCTTTGACCAATGCGTGGGACAGGCGTTCTTCGACGGTGCCGTTGCGCCAGTCGTCCTTTAGCTCAACCGTTTTTTTTTCCGCAATCCCAGGCACTGCGCCACTGCCAGATTTGAGAAAGGTTTCGAGGATTTCTGGATTCTTCTCAGCGGTGGCGCGTTCGAACAGGGCGCGCAACACATTCATGCCTTCGAGCATGGCGGCGTTGATGCGTTCTTCGGGACTGCCGGTGCCGAGGGTGACGGTGCCAGCCTTAATGGCTTCAGCGAAATCGATAAGTTTCTCGGTGGCTTCGTCGTTGCGGTTCAGCAGCACGTCTTCGACCAACACCTTGAAGGCAGGATCGATCTTATCGTAGTCCATCAGCATGCCCGGGTTGACGATGGCCATGTCGAGACCCTTCGCGATGCCGTGATGCAGGAAGGCAGCGTGCATGGCTTCGCGCACCGGATTGTTACCGCGGAAACTAAAGGAAATGTTGGAGAGTCCGCCGCTAGTGCGGGCACCGGGGCAGCGTTTTTTGACTTCCTCCACGGCTTCGATGAAATCGACGGCGTAGTTGTTGTGCTCCTCCATGCCAGTGGCGACGGTGAGCATGTTGAGATCGAAAATGATGTCCTGCGGATCCATGCCCACCTCTTCGGTGAGGATTTTATAGGAGCGCTCGGCGATGGCGACCTTGTCGTCGCGTGTCGCAGCTTGGCCCTTTTCGTCGAACGCCATGACGATAGTCGATGCGCCATAGCGCAGGATCTTTTTGGCCTGTGCGCGGAACTCGTCTTCACCGCCCTTAAGGCTGATGGAGTTGACGATGCACTTGCCCTGCACGCATTTGAGGCCTGCTTCGATGACCGACCACTTGGAGCTGTCGATCATGATCGGCACCTTGCAAATGTCTGGCTCGGAGGCCACGAGGTTGAGGAAGCGAGTCATGCAGGCTTCGCCGTCGAGCATGCCTTCGTCGAAATTGATATCGATGATCTGCGCGCCTTTCTCGACTTGCGAGAGCACGATGGCGAGGGCGCCAGTAAAGTCGTCGGCTTTAATCAGCTTCTTAAAGCGCGGTGAGCCGGTCACGTTCGAGCGTTCGCCAACATTCACGAACGGCGTTTCGCCCATGATGATGTTGAAGGCTTCGAGTCCGCTCAAGCGCTGCGCAGGCACGACTGTCGGAATTGCGCGCGGTACGTATTGGCTGACTTCTTTGACGATCGCTGCGATGTGATCGGGCGTAGTGCCACAGCAACCACCGACCATGTTGACTAAGCTGTCCTTGGCAAAGCCGCCGACGGCGCTGCCAGTGTGGGCCGGTGTTTCGTCATAACCGGTGGCGGCCAACGGATTCGGCAGGCCAGCATTTGGATACACGTGCACGTAAGTGTCAGCCACGCGGGAAAGCTCTGTGAGGAACGGTCGCATGAGGTCCGCGCCGAGGGCACAGTTCAGGCCGACGCATAGCGGCTTGGCGTGGCGGATCGAGTTCCAGCAGGCTTCAACGGTCTGGCCAGAAAGTGTGCGCCCGGAGAGGTCGGTGATGGTGACCGAAATGATCACCGGTAGGCGTGCTTCCTGTGTGTCGAAGAAATCTTCGATCGCGTGTAGGCAGGCCTTGAGGTTGAGCGTATCAAAAACGGTTTCTGGCAGGAGCAGATCGACGCCGCCGGCGACGAGGTCTTCAACTTGCTCGTAGTAGGCTTTGTAAAGTTCGTCGTAGCTAGTCGCGCGGTATTCCGGACGGTTGACGTCGGGTGAAAGGGAACAGGTGCGGTTGGTTGGTCCGATGGCGCCAGCGACAAAGGTCGGGCGGCCTTGCTCTTCGGAGACGGCATCGGCGACACGGCGGGCAAGCTTGGCGGATTCGATATTGATGTCACGCACGCGGTGCTCGAGGCCGTAGTCGGCCTGTGCAATAGTGGTGCCCGAGAAAGTATTGGTCTCGATGATGTCGGCGCCGGCCTCGAGGAACTGGCGGTGGATCGTCTCGATGATGTCGGGGCGGGTGATGCTGAGCAGGTCGTTGTTGCCCTTGAGATCGCCTTTGTCGTTGTCGAACGATGCATTGCGGAAATCCTTCTCCTCCAACTTGTATTGCTGGATCATGGTACCCATCGCGCCGTCAAGAAAAACGATACGCTCGGCAAAGAGGTCGGCGAGGAGCTGGCCTTTGGCGGTCAGTGGTTGATTGGAAGTGTTCTGGCTCATGGAATGTAAATATCAACATATCATTATATATTGATATGTTTTTGCAAGCTTAGAATCTGGTATTACTTGGCTGCGATTTCCGCGAGCCAATCGAAGTGTTTGTCGTTGTGGAAGACCTGACAGCCGTGGTGTTGGGCGGTTGCGTAGATGAGGATGTCGGTGTTGGG
>JAFMHF010000008.1:38986-44129 GCA_017854655.1 Puniceicoccaceae bacterium
GCTTCGTTGAGTTCCATTTCGCGCATTTCACTGAGTTCTTCGCGTGTCATGAAGCCACCAGTTCCAGCGAGAGCCATGACCTTCTTGACGTTCTCTTGGTAAATGTAGTCTTCGATCGCGGTGTTGATCGCTTCCGTCTTGGTCTTCGCTTTTGTGGCCTTTAGTAAGGCCTTCATGCGTTTGTCGGGAATATTTAAAGTGGTTTTCATGGAATGCATAATGTCAGCTAATCGCCTTATGTCAAGTTGGCTTCAAATAGGGATTGGCGTTGGCGCAAGAACTGTTCACTGATGGATGCATGAATGTAGATGCACGAATTTCAAAAGAATGGCGTCGCCGAATGTTGTTTATGCTTTTCATGGTTTCGACGATAGCCGCTTGGTTTTTGTACGACGGCTATGTGGTATGGCCCAACGAGGCGGATCGGCATGCGGAATTTGTCGAGATTGAGACGGCGCTGGTTGCGTCTGGTAAGATTGAAGCAGTCGAGCATCAGGCGCACGGTGCTGAGGTGAATGAATACCTACGCATCGAATGGGAACGGCATGCCAAGCAGTCGGGCTACAAGCGCGACATGCCGAAGGAGCGCACCGATGCGTCGATTCGTGAGCAGCGGATGATCGGTTGGGTGATGATGGCTGGTAGTGCTTTGTTTGCGCTGTGGATTGGTTGGAATCACAAACTTCGCGTGCGGGCTGAGGGCGAAGTGGTGATTGGCACGTCCGGTCAGCGTGTTGAGTTGGACTCGATCGTGAAGATCGACCGCAAGCAATGGGCCAAAAAGGGCATCGCCTTCGCGATCTACGAGGTCGATGGCAAGCCGCGCCGCCTTACATTGGATGATCACAAATTTTCTGGCTGTGAGGCCATCATTCTTGAGGCTGAGCGCCGCATTAAACAACGAAGCGAGCAGGAAGCTTAATTTCGCAATCGCTCGACATTCGTTTTCAGGCATCTAGTGCTTGATCGATATGAATCATCTCCGCGAACAATTTCCTAATATTCCTGAAGCATCTTGGCCGATACTGGAGCGCTGGGCGGTGCTGCTGCGTGAGTGGAATGAGAAGATTAACCTGATCTCGCGTAAAGATATCGAGCATCTGGAGGATCGCCACCTGTCGCATTGTTTGGCGATTACCAATCATTTGAAGTTAATGAATGGCACGCGGATCATGGATGTCGGCACGGGCGGTGGCTTTCCTGGGATCATCATGGCGATCTGCTATCCGCAGGCGCATTTCACCTTGATCGATTCGATTGGGAAGAAGATCACGGTGGTGCAGGATTTGATCGCCCAGCTTGGTTTGAAAAATGTTGAAGCTAAGCAGATCCGCGCGGAGGAGGTTAAAAAGCAGTTCGATTTCGTGACCGGCCGTGCAGTGAAAAACCTGCCCGAATTTTTCATGTGGATTAAGAACAACGTGCGTCGCGGCGAAAAGAACACGATCCCGAATGGTGTGCTGTACTGGAAGGGCGGCGAAATGGATGACGAGCTGGAAGTGCTCGGCATTCGCCCGCGCAAAGTGATTAATTTGGAAGAGACGTTTACGGATCCTTATTTTGAGCAGAAATATATTCTGCATTTCGACGCCCGAGATGTGCAACGCGCTCGCAAGCCGCCGAGAGTAGAGCGGTAATTGCTGTTGGATATTTAGCTCGTTTCGGATCTTGGGTGCGCGCGTTGGCGACAATTTATTTGATCAGCGCAGCGTTTTATTTGGGTGGCGTTTAATTGGCGGCACATTCCGCAACTGGACGATGACTAAGCTAGAGGCTTTGGGCTCGAGACCAACTAACGCTGCATCTTTAAAAAGTCGCGGCTGGTGCGCTTGATCTTTTTGATGCGTGGCGTCATGCGCTGCAGATCGCGCTTGTCCATTTTGTCGATGAAGAGTTCGCCGTTGAGGTGGTCGGTCTCATGCAGGATGCAGCGGCCGAGGAGCCCTGTGGCTTCGAGTACGTGGGTGTTACCTTCAGTATCTTGATACTCGCAACGTACGCCAATCGGGCGGGTGACTTTGCCGCGGACATCAGGGAAGGAGAGGCAACCTTCTTCGTAAACGTCTTCGGTTCGATCGATGATCGTGACCTTAGGATTGGCCAATGCCATCGGCATAATCAGATCAAGTGGCGGCTGTTTGCCGTCGAGGCTATAATCGAAATCGGGCTTTTCGCCTTCGGGCGGGCGCACGTCCATTACGCAGAATTGCAGTGCAAGGCCGACTTGCTGGGCCGCCAGACCAATGCCGTCTTCGTCATACATGGTGTCGACCATGTCGTCGGCGAGTTGCGCGAGCGCGTCATCAAATTCTGTGATCGGGTCTCCGACTTTGCGTAGGATGGGTTCGCCGTATTGTGTGACTCTTAAAAGCATATAGGGAAAACTGAAACTGACAGGCGTGCTTGTAAAGCTTTAGGGCGAAGGGATTTTCGGCGTGGACTTCGTCGAGTTCGTGGTTTCTCGTGTTTACTTAGATGGATTTTGTTAAAGTGATCGACAGTGTGTGTCGCGCCTTGGATGAGGCGTCGGTTAGATATGCTTTGATTGGTGGTTTTGCGATGGCTCTGCGAGGCGTGCAGCGAGCGACGATCGATTTGGATTTTATCTTAATGTTAGATGATTTGGATCGGAGTGATGAGATCTTCTGCGATTTGGGCTATACTAGGGCGTTTCGTAATGAGAACGTATCCCATTACTCCTCAGATAACTTGAGTTTGGGGCGGATTGATATATTGCACGCATTTCGGGGGCCTACACTTGGCATGCTGGATCGGGCGGATCGGCTTTCGGTCGCAGAGGGCGTGACTTTGCCAGTGGTGCAGGTTGAGGATATTATCGGGCTCAAAGTGCAAGCGACGGTGAATAATCCTAGGCGGATGACCAAAGATTGGTCAGATATACGGATGTTGGTCGAAGTCTCAGCTGAGCAGCAATTAGCTCTGGATTGGGAGTTGTTGACTGACTATCTGGCGCTCTTTGGTTTGACGGATCGAGTTGAGGAGATGAAAGTATGGTATGGCGAAATTAACGGAGAGTGAGCGTGCAGAATGGTTGCGCGTGGGGAGTGTCCCACTGGAAGAGCCGCCGTTGAGCTATAACGAGCGCATTGTTGCTCCGACGGCTGAAGCCCGTGAGCGCTATGTTCGTTTTGCGACCGAGGCTGCGAAACTATATAGGGGAACGAAGCCTGTTTGCTTTGAAGGAACTCACTGGAAGCTGTAGCGGAGTGGCTACTTCTCTTCGGTGGTGCTTTTAGTCACAGGGATGTGGACCTCAGAGCGTTTAAAGATGCCAGGCATGAACGGGCTATTCCAATAAATCGCACGGGCGGGACCAGCGGCGATCCATTGATCCTGCTCGGATAGGTGCGTGAGTAGCTGTGCTTGGGCGTTGTTGAAGTTTTTGGCGCTGTAGCCGCCGCGCACGCCAAGGCTGAGGACAGTGCGTTCCGGCAGTTCAATGATGGTGACTTCGTCAGTATCGTTGAGCTCTAGGTCGGCGTAATCAGAGCCGACATAGAAATACATGATGCCGGGCTCGATCGCCGCTTCGACGGGTGTGGTCATGGCGATGTCGTTGGCTTGAATATAGCGAAACAACGGGCGAAAGAGCCCGTTATTGGACTCGAAATAGCTGTTGTCGGATTGAGAGGCGAGCAGTCGCGCCGCGGGGATTTTTTTAATCTCGATTGTGCCGACATCGGTTCGGGCGAAAGCGCTTTCGTAAGCAGACATAGGTTGAAAAAGAAGTAGAGCTAGAATGGTGAGTTGAACGAATTTCATGAGATGGGGAGACAGAATAGTCGTATGCGGCGCTGTTGTGCAAAGCGCGTGATTAAGTAGTACTAAAAAATCAGATTTCAGCGAAAAACCTTACAAGTCGTATTAATTCCGCCGTTGCCAGTTTTGCGGATCCTGTCTGGAGTGAGCGTATGGAATTAATCGTTGCGTTAGTCGTTGGGCTTTTTGTGGGGGCGGGCTTGGTCTTTGCTTTGTTAAGGAGTGGCCATATTCGCTCGGATGCTGCGTTGGCCAGCGCGCAGGCGGAGTTACAGGCAGTTCGCAGTGATGGCGCGGCTGCTAAGGAAGCGCTGGCAAGGGTTGAAGCCCAGCGGGAGGCAGAGCTAAAGGCGGCGGCGGAGAAGCTTGCGCTACTTGAGGAGGCGAAGACCAAATTGCAGGATAGCTTTAAAGCGCTCTCTGCGGAGGCGTTGTCGAAAAACAACGAGTCCTTTCTGAATCTAGCCAAGACCACGCTGGAGAAATATCAGGAATCTGCGAAGGGTGACCTCGAGAAACGTCAGCAAGCGATTAACCAGACGGTCGAGCCAGTCGGCGAGGCACTGAAGGTCTTTAATGAGCGGGTTGCCAAGATTGAGGAGCGCCGCACGCAGACAGATGCCAGCCTGAAGCAGCAGCTGCAGCAACTGGCCGAGTCGCAGGTGCAGCTGAGCCGCACCACTGGTAGTCTGGTACAGGCGCTGCGTGCGCCGCAAGTCCGTGGGCAATGGGGCGAAATGCAGCTGCGCCGCACCGTTGAGATGGCCGGCATGATCAATTATTGTGACTTCGAAGAGCAGGCGTCGGTCGAGACTGTCGATGGCGAGCGTCTGCGGCCGGACATGTTAATTCGCCTGCCGAACGAGCGCGTGGTGGTGGTCGACTCCAAAGTGCCACTGGCTGCCTACCTCGATGCACTGCAATCCGAAGATCCAGACGTGCAGAAGGAGCGCATGCAGGCGCACGCACGCCATGTTCGGGATCATATCAAGGGGCTGTCGGCCAAGACCTACTGGGACAAATTCGACAATGCCCCAGAGTTCGTGGTGCTATTTATTCCCAACGAAACAATTTTCAGCGCTGCTTTGGAGCAAGATCCACAGTTGATCGAGTTGGGCGTGCTCAATAAAGTGATCCTCGCCACGCCAACCACGCTGATCGCTCTGCTCAAGGCGATCGCGTATGGCTGGCAACAAGAAGCCATTGCCCGTGAAGCCAAGGAAATCGCGGCGCTGGGCAAAGAACTTTACGACCGCATCGGTGTAGTCGCGGGCCATTTCGCCAAAGTCGGTAAGAGCCTCGGTCAGTCTGTGGAGCATTACAATAAAGCCGTCAGCTCCGTGGAGACACGCTTACTCTCGAC
>JAFMHF010000081.1 GCA_017854655.1 Puniceicoccaceae bacterium
TAAGATTAAGCATAAGATTAAGAGTATGATTCAGATTTTTAAACGAAGAGTAAGTATTTTATTATGTCGCAGCCAATGAATGATGATCCGATCGGCGTATTGCTGGTAGATAAACCACAGGGGATGACTTCCCACGATATCGTGGCGCGCATGCGTCGCGTGTTTCGTATTAAGAAGATTGGCCATGCCGGCACGCTTGACCCCATGGCAACCGGATTATTGCTGATTTTAGTCGGTAAAGCGACCAAGGTCTCGCAGTTTCTGATGAGCATGGATAAGGAGTACACTGGCACGGTGAAGCTCGGTGAAGCGACTGATTCGCAGGATGCCGATGGCGAGATCGTTGAGACCAAGCCTGTGCCTGAACTGACGCAGGCAGACGTCGAAAAAGAGATGGCGACCTTCATGGGCGATCAATACCAAACACCGCCGATGTTTTCGGCGAAGAAGGTCAATGGCCAGAAGCTCTATAAGTTGGCTCGCCAGGGTAAGACAATCGAGCGCGAAGCACGTGTCATTCATGTCAGCCGCTATGATATTTTAGATTTTAGCCTTCCTGAAGTTTCGATTATCGTCGGTAGCAGTAAGGGCACCTACATCCGCACGCTAGCGCATGACCTGGGTGAGCGCCTTGGTTGTGGCGGTCACTTGTGCGCATTGCGCCGCACGCAAGTGGGTAAGTTTCGTATTGAAGATGCGAATACATTAGAGGAAATCGAAAATATGGCTCCCTCTGAGTTGCGCACTAAACTGATTCCTGTGAATCAAGCAGTGCCGAGTGTCGCGATGTAGACAGGAGTGTGGGCGACCCGCCCACGGTGATGTCAATGAGAGCGATTCGCCTACACTCCTTTGTCATAATTTGAGCGCTTGCGCTGTAATGCTATTTTCTTAATTTTCCAATGATGCAACTTCCCGCCCACGTCGAACGCTTTGACGAACTAGCTGGCCTGACTGGTGAGTTACACTTAGCCATTGGTGTATTCGATGGGGTACATCTCGGCCATAAGGCGGTGATCGAATCGGCGGTTTTTTCGGCGCAGCGATCGGCAGGAGTGAGTGGGGTGCTGACATTTAATCCGCATCCGAGCCGATTGTTTCGTCCAGATGCGCCGACGCTGTTGATGATGCCGATGGAGTTCAAGACCTCGATGCTACACACTGTCGGCGTGGATGTGGTGATCCAAAAGCATTTTGATCGTGGGTTCGCGTCCATTCCAGCGGAGGACTTTTTAGGGAATTTGAAAGCGGCCTTGCCCACATTGAAATCAATCTACGTCGGCGAGAATTTTCGATTCGGCAAGATGCGTGCTGGTAGTGTCGCGACTTTGATCGAGTCTGGCAATGAGCTTGGGCTTGGCGTGTTTAGTGTGGAACGTATTAAGCACAATGGGGAGCCGATTAGTAGCACACGGATTCGGCAAGATCTCGTATCGGGTCGAATCGAAGCGGTGAATGATTTATTCGGTTATAACTATTACTCGAACGGACGCGTTGTCGGTGGAGCTCGGTTGGGTCGTCAGATTGGCTTTCCGACCTTGAACCTGCCATGGGATCCAGAGTGTAGGCCGTGCTTCGGGGTTTACCATGTGCGCTTCCGTGGCGCGGCAGATCAGCCATGGGCATTTGCGGTGGCGAATTATGGCGTTAAACCGACGGTGGCTGAGGCAGACCAATTGCCAGCGCTGGAGGTGCATGCGCTCGACGACACGAAGCTGGATTGTGGTGACTCGATCGAGGTCGAGTGGTTGCGCTTTATTCGCCCTGAACAAAAATTTGCATCCGTGGATGCGTTAAAGCTGCAGATTGCTAGAGATTGTGAGACAGCACGTGGGTTGTCGGTTGCCACGGCTTGATTCCTGATGGTTGGGGCGAGGATGAGTGCCAGTGTTTCAAGCGTGATTCCTGTTGAAGAAACGAATGTAGGCTCGCAAACTGAGTAGCAGTCGCATCATTGTCCGGAATGCCTGATCGTATCATTGAATTTACTGTGCCTAAGGGTGTGAAGTCCGGACGTGCGGATAAGATTTTTTCCGCAGAGTTTGATGACATTAGTCGTGTCCGATTGCAGAAGGCTTTTGAGGCGGAGCTAGTGACCTTTGATGGCGAGATCATTGATAAGCGCTTCAAGGTGAATCGTCAGGGCGTATTGCGCGCAGTGCTTGAAGAAGTGGTGTTGGGCGAAGGGCCGAAGCCGATGGATATTCCGCTCAGTATTATTTACGAAGATGAATCGATCGTGGTGGTCAATAAGCCTTCGGGCATGGTCACACATCCTGGTACTGGCACGGGGGAGGATACTTTAGTGCATGCGTTATTACATCACACCAATGGCAATTTGAGTAGTATTGGCGCACCAGATCGGCCTGGGATTGTGCATCGATTAGACAAAGAGACGACTGGCTTGATCGTGGCAGCGAAGACTGATCGAGCGCATCATAGGTTAGTCGCATCTTTTAGCGCGCGTGAAACGTATAAACGCTATACGGCACTGGTGCTCGGCACGCCGCGTAAAACGGCTGGTATCTGCGATGGGCCGATTGGGCGACATAGCGTGGTGCGCACGCGTATGGCGATTATGGCTATGGGTAAAGAGGCCAAGACTGATTGGTCAGTGGAGCATAGTTTTGGCGGCCAGGTTGCACTAGTTAGTTGTGTGATCCACACTGGACGCACGCACCAGATCCGTGTGCATATGAGTGGCATGAACCATCCACTGTTGGGCGATACGACTTATGGCTATAAGCCAAGTCGGTTAAGAGGGATCGATGTGCCACGTATCATGCTCCACTCGACTGAGTTGCATGTGCAACATCCCGAGCGTGACGAAGAAATGGAATTTGTTGCTCCGCTGCCGGCAGATTTTAAGGCAATGATGGATCGACTGACTGTATAGCGCGGTGTGTGCTGTCGTTGCTTGCAACGACCAAAGGAGCGTGGGCGACTCGCCCACGTTAAGGCCGTTGCAAGCAACGACGCCACAAATCAGATTTTGTGAATGCTGGGTTGTCTGTCGGGGCAGATTGGTTCTGTCTGACAGCATGTTATTGCGGGTTATCGTGGGTTATTTATTTTGTGTCGGATTGGTAGCGTCGCTGTCGGCTGCGCAAGCGCCTATGCTGGCATCTGAGCTGACCACGCGTTATGCGCCGTACGCGAACTGGCAGTCGGTAGTGGATGTGGATGCGCTGGCACAACGGTCGGAGTCGCGCTACTGGCGTACGGCAGAGGAGATTGCGTTGCAGCGTGGTGACAGTGACTTGCCTTTAGCTGGATTGCATATCGCGTTGGATCCTGGACACATCGGCGGGCACTGGGCCGCCGCCGAAGGTCGACAGTTTCGAATCGCAGAAGATGATTTCTATGTGCGCGAGGGGGAGTTGGTTCTCGCAGTGGCGGAGCTTGCTCAGGCGAAATTGATGGCGCTTGGCGCCAAGGTCACACTGCTGCGCGAAGCGGCGGTGCGGGTTAATCCAAACAGCCCATTGGATTATTTGGAATTGGCTGCAGAACAGGTCTCGCCGCCGAACGAGTCCTCGCTATCTGCCCTCTGGGTGTACGGCCGTGCGATTCGAGCGCGGGCGGTTCATTTATCAATTGTAAAGGGAGACTTGATGGAACGAGCGCGATCAGTGAATCAAGAGGTTCAGCCGGATGCGCTGATTTCTTTGCATATTAATGCGGCGGCTTGGCCCACTGAGAATGAAAGTGAGGCAAGCGAGAGCGGCAGCGCGATGCTTCGACTGGTGGATGCAAATAATCTACACGTGCTAATTTTTGGCTGTTTGAGTGATGAGGAACTGCAGGCCGAGAACCAGCTGGAGCAATTGGCTGTAAAGCTGACGAATGGCAGTGGTCCTGCAGAGCGGTTGCTAGGCGGCGCGCTGGCGACCGCATTGGCCGAGGCGACCGAGCTACCAGCAGCTAGGTATCGGAGGAATAACGCGATTTTATTGAGTTCGCAGCAGCCCTATTTATTTGCACGTAATCTATTATTACTACGCATGGCGGAGTGTCCAACGGTGCTGTTGGAGCCTTATGTCGCGAATAGTGTCGGCGCGTATGGTCGGCTACAGTCGGCGTTGGCGAATCGAGCTGCGGGCCGAGTGCTCGCCGAAGATGATATTCTACTGGAGTATGCGGAGGCAGTAGTCGCCGGCGTGCGGGCGTGCTATGGCCAAGAATAGTGCGATACACAAAGCCTTCACGTTGGTTGCTTTGAACCCGACTGCGTTGCATGCGATTCAGTTTATTTAATGAAACGGATAGACAATGGGTAAGTGTAGCTGGTGCCTTTGCTCGCTTTAATCGCGGCTATGATGGTGTAGACGATGTTTAGAATCATCAAGGCGGGGATCATAAATAGGCCGACGATGAAAAAGATTAAGATACCGGCGATCATCATGTAGATCGTCATCGAGATCTGGAAGTTGAGTGACTCCTTGCCGCAGAGATCGACGAATGGGTCCTCGTCGCGCTTGATGAGCCAGACGATGAGAGGGCCGAGAATATTGCCGAGCGGCACGCCGATCAGTAGGGTTAAGCTTAACAAGTGACACAGCATGCCGGCGGTGTGGTCGGCTTTGGCCTCAGTCGCTGGCAGGACTGGTGGTTGCTGGGTTTCGGCTTCGATTGAAGGCTCGGTCGGTTCGGCTGCGTCGTTTTCCATTTGATCGCTAAGCCTAGTGGCTCGAATAACTCGGGCAACTGCGAAATCCGGATGGTCGGAGTGGGGGGCGGCACCTTGTTTTCGAAATGAGGGAGGGCGACTCGTCGTCGTTGCGAGATGTGCCGTGGGCGGGTCGCCCACGCTCCTTACTTTTGTTCTGCACGCAGGAACACGATCGTGTTGCCTTCCGAAGCCTCAGCGTCGAATTGATAGCCGTTGGAATTAAACGCCTTCAAGTCTGCGACGGACTTCACTTTGTTCCGGACGATGTAGTCAGCCATCATGCCGCGGGCTTTTTTCGCGTAAAACGAAATGATTTTAAAGGTACCGTTCTTTGCGTCTTTAAAGACGGGAGTGATGAGTTGTCCATTGAGCTCCTTGAGCTTAACGGACGAGAAGTATTCATTCGAGGCGAGGTTGACGACCAGGTCGGAAGCAGAGGCCTTAAGGTCTTTGTTCAGGAGTTCGGTGATGGTCGAACCCCAGAATTGGTAGAGATTGTCGCCACGGGTATTTTCGAACTTCGTACCCATCTCTAGGCGATAGGGCTGCATGCGGTCCAGCGGACGTAGTACGCCGTAGAGTCCGGATAGAATACGAATTTGTTGTTGCGCGGCAGCGAAATCGTCGGTCGACCAATCGGCAAGTGCCATGCCTTGATAGACGTCGCCGGTAAATGCCAGAATCGCTTGGCGGCTATTTGCTGCGGTGAAGCTCGGCTGGTAGTTCTGATAGCGTGCATGGTTCAGCTCCGCGAGTTTGGGGCTAATGTGCATCAGCGTACCGACCGCTTCAGGGCTGAGGGTCTTCAGCTGGTTAATCAATTCAGCAGAATGCGCAGCCAGACGGGGTTGCGTCGCTTTGTTAGTGAGTAGCGGGGCTTGATAGTCGAGAGACTTTGCGGGGGATAGAAGAATCAACATACTTTCAAACAACCCTGAACTGTTTCGAGTGCAAGAGGGAAGCAATAAAAGTGGCCGACAAATACGAAAGGCGCAGCGTCGGATCCGAGACATATCGCTTGCCAGCGCGCGGGAACCGTCTTTGCTTCTTCGGCATGGCCAACTTATCGCAGCCCAGATTTCTTGATTACACTAGCGCACGCACAATCGCGGACGACATCGGCACGCCCGTGTATGTGTATGACATGGCAACTTTGAAAGCGAATGCCGCTGCGGTGCTGGCATTTCCGAATGCCTTTGGTTTGACCGCGCGCTATGCGATGAAGGCATCGCCGAATGCCGCGATACTTAAAATTTTCAATCAGGCGGGTCTACAGATTGACGCTAGCTCCGGGCATGAGGTGCGTCGTGCGATTGCCGCCGGCGTGCCGGCAGCGAATATCAGTCTGAGCACGCAGGAGTTGCCAGCTGATTTTGCAGAACTCTACGAGCTGGGGATTGAGATCAATGCCTGCTCCCTGAGTCAGCTGGAGCGTTTCGGCCAAGCCTGCCCAGGAAAGACGATCGGCCTGCGCTTTAATCCTGGCTCTGGTTCAGGTGGCAATAACCGCACCAATGTCGGTGGCCCTGCTTCGAGCTTCGGCATCTGGCATGAATGGATTGATCAGGTGCAGGCGATTGTGCTTCAGTATGGCTTGCAGGTGATTCGTATTCATACGCACATCGGTTCGGGCAGTGATCCCGCGGTGTGGCAAAAGATTTCTGGCATGAGTCTGGATCTGGTGCGCCAGTTCCCTGACGTGGTGGCGCTCAATCTTGGTGGCGGCTACAAGGTGGCGCGCATGGAGAGCGAAGTCGGCACAGACCTGCAGGAGTGCGGGGCGCCCGTGGCGGAAATGTTCCGCGAATTTGCCCAGGCCACGGGTCGCGAGATTCGTTTAGAAATTGAGCCAGGCACATATTTGTTGGCAAACACCTGTGCGGTGTTGTCTACCGTGCAGGACGTGGTCAGCACCGGTGCGGATGGCTATGATTTTTTAAAACTCGATACCGGGATGACAGAGATTCTACGTCCGTCGATTTACGGTGCGCAGCATCCGATCTACATCCTCCAGCCCGAGGTCGCAGGCGAAACGCGCGCTTATGTGATCGCTGGGCATTGTTGCGAGTCAGGCGATATTCTGACGCCTGCACCCGGAGATCCTGAATTATTGGCGACACGTGCATTGCCGCTGTGCCAGATCGGCGATTTGTGTGTGATTGATGGCGCGGGTGCGTATTGTGCGGCGATGTCGACCAAGCACTATAATTCGTATCCCGAAGCCGCTGAAATCATGCTCGATGCGGCAAAGGTGCCACATGTGATCCGCCGCCGTCAGAAGCTTGAAGACATTTGGGCCAACGAAGTGGCGTTGGACTAAGATTCAGTCGAAGCCTGTGCAGCGCGTCGCGACACCATTCAGAGTCCAGCACGGCGCTCTGCCGCAGGCGTTCAGAATGTTAGTATGTATCTTTTCTGTATCCCTTCTTGCATTGCAAGGCGGGGCTAGGTTATAGATTCGTGCAGTTTTATTAATTACCTCTACCCCTCAAATTATGAAAATTGATCATCCTCGAGTCCACCGGCAGGCGTGCCTCAAAATTGTTTTAGGTCTGTTGTCCGTATGGTTCACTGTTAGCTTCGGCTGCGGTATCATTTTTCGTGAATGGCTAGATGCCAATGCGCCACAAGTCGGCAACGCACCGTTCGGGTTCTGGATGGCGCAGCAAGGCGCGATCATCTGTTTCGTCTTATTGTTGTTGGTGTATGCGTTCTTGATGAACCGTCTCGACGCCAAGCACGGCTATACTGAACACAAATAACGCGGATACATACAATGACGCAAGATCACCTAAATTTCATTTTTATCGGTATCTCTTTTGCCATTTACATTGGCATCGCGGTTAAATCGCGGGCCGGTTCGACCAAGGAATATTATACGGCCGGCGGTGGCGTGTCACCACTCGCCAATGGTATGGCCACTGCGGCGGACTGGATGTCGGCTGCGACGTTCATCTCGATGGCGGGCACGGTCGCTCTGAGCGGCTATGATGCGTCGCGCTTCTTGATGGGCTGGACCGGTGGTTTCGTCTTATTGACTATTCTAATGGTTCCTTACCTACGTAAATTTGGCAAGGCGACCGTGCCTGATTTTATTGGTGACCGTTATTATTCAAAGCTGGCGCGCGGCGTGGCGGTGATTTGCGCGATCTTTATTTGCATGACTTACATTATGGGCCAAATGCGTGGCGTGGGTGTGGTGTTTTCGCAGCTATTCGGGATTGGGATACCAGCCGGGGTACTGGCTGGCGCGTCGATCGTGTTTTTCTACGCGGGACTGGGCGGCATGAAGGGCATTACCTATACGCAGGTCGCTCAATACTGTGTGATGGCTTTTGCCTATACGATTCCTGCGATCTTTATTGCGATGGCGTTGACGGGGAATGTGATTCCTCAGCTTGGATTGATCGGTAACTATACTGCCGATGTTGAGGTCATTCCGTTTTTTGAGAAGCTCAATAATATTAATCTCGAACTTGGCTTTCAGGAATTCACCGCCGGTAAGCTATCGAAGATAAACATGTTTTGCATCACTGCGGCACTGATGTGTGGCACGGCGGGTTTGCCGCACGTGATCGTACGCTTCTTCACGGTTAAGAATGTCGGCGCCGTGCGTAAGTCGGCTTGTTGGACGCTGCTGTTCATTGCCGTGATTTATCTCACGGCACCCGCAATTGGTGCGTTCTCGCGCGTGAACCTGATCAACAACCTGCATCAGACCAGCTACACCGAAGCGCCTGCATGGTTTAAAGATTTCGAGGCAACTGGTCAGATGGCATGGGTCGATAAGAACAATGACGGTGTAATCCAATATTTTGGGCCGGCAAAATCCGAGATCGGCTCGAACAGTGTTTTTCAAGGTAAGGCGCCGGCGTATCCGGTCTATGACGCGCCAGAGGAGCAGCGTATCGGTTCGCTCGGTCAACGACTGCTGGCTAATAAAGGTGATAACTCCAACCCGAACGAGTTGTGGTTTGGTAATGATATTATGGTGATGGCGAACCCGCACATGGCAGGGTTGCCGATGTGGGTGATTTCGTTGCTGATGGCAGGCTGTATAGCCGCGGCACTCTCGACCGCGGCAGGCTTGCTGCTAGTGCTTTCGACTTCGATCTCACACGACTTGATGAAGAAGATTATCAAGCCAGATCTGAGTGATCGGGAAGAAGTACGCTACGCGCGGTTCGCTTCATTTATTGCGCTAGTGGTGGCGGCGTACTTTGGCATTAATCCGCCGTCAGCGTTTATCGCTAAGACTGTGGCATTCGCTTTCGGCCTCGCGGCTTCTTCCTTCTTTCCGACTTTGTTGATTGGGATCTTCTCAAAACGGATGAATCGTGAAGGCGCGATTGCTGGGATGCTCTGCGGTATTTCGTTTACGATCGGCTATATTGTTTACTTCCAATTTCTTGATGGTCATGCAGATCAATATTTCCTCGGCATCTCTCCTGAGGGGATCGGCTTCGTCGGCATGTTGATCAACTTTGGTGTCGCGTTCTTGGTCAGTGCCTTCACTCCGGA
>JAFMHF010000009.1:0-41148 GCA_017854655.1 Puniceicoccaceae bacterium
GAGGGCGAGTCGCCCACATTCAATCTGTGTTAGTGTAAATGAGGGCGAGTCGCCCTCCCTCCTTTGCCCGCCAATTAACTATAACCAAAAAAGCCCTGCTAAAATCTAGCAGGGCTTGTCAGTTTTTAAATCGAACAGAAGTTACTGACTCATTGCAATATACTGTGCCTGCAAAGCCTCTACCACGCTCGGATCGGCCAGTGTGGTAGTATTGCCCAATTCTTTACCCTCTGCAATGTCACGCAAAATACGCCGCATAATCTTACCGGAGCGTGTCTTCGGCAGATCCGACGAGAACAAGATGCGCTCAGGACGAGCAAATTTACCGATACTCTTATCGATCATAGTGACGAGTTCCTTGCGCAAGTGATCATCATAATCACGGCCGTCAATCACAGTCACAAAAGCGATCAGGCCTTGGCCCTTAATCTCATGCGGCACACCCACCACTGCAGACTCTGCAACATCTGGATGCTCGACAAAAACGCTTTCCAGCTCAGCAGTGCCAATACGGTGCCCCGATACGTTGACCACGTCATCCACTCGACCTGTAATCCAGATGTAGCCATCTTCGTCGCGACGGGCGCCATCACCAGGGAAATAGTATTGCCCACCCCACTTGCACCAGTACGCCTCCTTAAAGCGCTGCGGATCACCATAAATCCCTCGCAACATCCCCGGCCATGGTTGCTTAATTGCCAAAATGCCCACATCGACTTCCTCTCCGTCATCGGTAAGAATCGCAGTCTCGATGCCGAAAAAAGGCAGCGTCGCGCAGCCTGGCTTGGTCGGTGTTGCGCCTGGCATCGGCGTAAGCATATGCCCACCAGTCTCAGTCTGCCACCACGTATCTACAATCGGGCAACGTTCGCCTCCGATCATTTTGTGATACCACATCCATGCTTCTGGATTGATTGGCTCACCCACTGTTCCTAGTAAACGCAAGGAAGATAGGTCGCGATCGACCAGCCATTTGTCGCCCCATTTCATAAAGGCACGAATCGCTGTCGGTGCGGTGTAGAAAATCGAGACTTTATACTTTTCTATAATCTCCCAGAAGCGCCCTTCATCTGGGTGATTGGGTGCACCTTCATACATCACCTGCGTGGCGCAATTCTGCATGATGCCGTATATTATATATGTGTGTCCGGTGATCCAACCGACATCCGCAGTACACCAGTACACATCGTCCGGCTTCAAATCGAACACATATTTTGAGGTCAGATAACTGAACACCTGATAACCTGCAGTGGTGTGCATCACGCCCTTGGGTTTACCGGTGGTGCCGCTGGTATACAGCAAAAACAGCAGATCTTCTGCTTCCATCTCTTCAGCAGGACAATCCACACTCATCGCTGCGACCTCTTCATGGTACCAATAATCACGCCCATCCTGCATCGGACAATCGATCGGATGTGCTTCACCACGCTGCACCACGATCACATCTTTGATGCACTGACAATTCTCAACGCCCTCATCGACGATCTTCTTTAATTCTAAAATCTTACCACGGCGATAGCCGCCATCCGCAGTGATCACCATACGCGTCTCACTATCGAGTACACGATCGCGAATGGCGTCCGCAGAGAAGCCCGCAAAAATGACTGAGTGCACCGCACCAATGCGCGCACAAGCCAGCACAGACACCGCCAACTCAGGAATCATCGGCAGGTAAATCCCAATACGATCCCCTTTTTGCACGCCCTTGGCTTTCATCGCATTGGCCAAGCGACAGACTTCTTCATGCAACTGTGCATAGCTGATCGCACGTATGTCGCCTGGTTCGCCTTCCCAGTGAATCGCGATTTTCTCGCCCCGACCTTCATTGATATGACGATCGAGACAGTTGTAGGAAAGGTTGGTGCGACTACCATCAAACCACTTATAGCACGGCGCTTCGGAAGCATCGAGCACGGTATCCCACTTTTTAAACCAATGCAGATCCTCTGCAGCTTCTGCCCAAAAGGCCTCGGGATCCTTGATGCTCTTATGGTACAGCGCCGTGTAGGCCTCCATACTGCCAATGTGGGCATTTTCTGAAAAAGCCGCAAGCGGGGCAAATTTTCGATTCTCGTGGGATACGGATTCCATTGAAGAAGGGTCAGTCGACATAGTAAGGTGGTATTAGAGGTGAGACTTGCAGTGGCACTGAGGTAGCAACATAGTGTAGCTCACAGAGGCTTACCACCCAATGAAACAGCAATCTAAGGTCAATGACTTTCGCTTTACTAAAACGGAATTTCAGACTTTCTCGAAAGCTATTGACAAGCCCACCTGCGCTGAGCATCAAAACCTGCTCTTCGCGTTAAAATGACGCCTTTCGATTAATGGAAAATTTTGCAGATCAGTGCCTCGATATGGCCCAGTCAATTCTGGGTCACAATCTCGAATCGATCAGCGAACAGGGCACTATATCCCCTGTTGCTGGTGAAAACAGTCGCCTTGACGAACCTGGACACGCTGCGCTTGCGATTGGCGAGTATTACCGAGCAACCAACGAGACCACACTCGGCGAGCACGACCTCGTTGACCTCGCGGCCCGTTGCGTCACCGCACAGGTATTCACCGAGGAGGGACATGAAAACGGCCTGGCCTATTCCGCGCTCGGCCTTCTCTCCTTCGGCCCAGCCAAGGATCGCAATCCTTTGTGGGAGCGCTTGCTCGACCCGACTCGTGAGCAACTTGATAAGCAATTGCTTGAACGTAGCGACTACGACAACCACTTTCAGAGTTTCAACATCGCGAAAGCAGTCACTCGCTTCAGTCTCGGCCTGTCCAAGAAAGATGAGACGGGACGTCTGATTGACCGTTTCCTTGAGCGCATCGAATCGACTTCATCAACGGGCTATTTCGACGACGCTAGTGGCGAAGAAGGCAAGCTCGGCGGCGCATTCGATATTTACGGTGTCCTTAGCTTCGTATTTATCCGTCAAGCACTTCAACTGCACTCAAATCTTCACCTTCGTGAGCGTAAGCTACCCAGCCTGCGCACTTATTCGGAGAAATACCTGAAGATGATCCCAGACCTTGTACGCCAAGACGGTAGTGGCTTCGCTTACGGACGCTCACTCGGCGCATATGGACAGATGCACTGCATTAGTCTTATCCTGCAAGCACTCCGCGATGGTTGGATAGCGGACGACAAACGTGACCTTTACACAGACACCGTGCGTCGTTTATTCATGAATTTCTTCGCGACTTACCTCGACCAAGAGCATGGCTACCTAGTCATCCGCGACGAAGAGCGTGACACCGTGCCATACCACACGACACGGATGGCAAACTTTGATGCCGCGCGCTATCTCTGCCAGTGGGCACGTCTGGCACGTGCCACCAAGGGCAGCGCCGCTCCATCTAAGCCGGTTGCACCACGTAAGGTGGCTCGCTTTATCAGCTTCGACAAATCGCACAAAAAGGAACAAGGCCTGTTCGTTTACCAAGATCCTGATTCCGGCTTAGCAGTTCAATTGCCACTCATCGCTTCCGGCGAACAAGGTAAAGGCACGTCCGACTACCTCGCGTTTCCACACTCACCAGGCATCTTCGACTGGCCGGTTCAGAAGTATTTGCCGATCATGATGCCCGAATTGACCTTTGGCGACAATGTCATCGTGCCCTCCTTTTATGGGAAGAACTGCACCACTGCGATGGGCCTGCGTAACGCGCTCACTTTCAAGTATGACCAGCCAGAGCTCATTACCACAGACGAGAAAATCGTTCCGGGTCTAGGTAGTTGCAAGGTCATGTGGTCCTTTAAGGGCGGCACAATCACTTGCGAATTTTGCTTCACGGTGAAACAGCAAGTGCAACTGGATCGCATGCGTTACGTGCTAGCGATCGCAGCGCCACACAGTCGTTACCGTGTTGGCACTTCTTTCACACTCGGCGAAGAAGGTCACCGCACCAACGTGGTGAAAGATGATTTCCAAGCAGAATGGAAAGATCTCGACGTCGTGACCGAAGATCCAGAATACCGCACTTACTACGGCAACATGCACTACCTGCAAATCCTTGAGCGCGATCATCCACTGATCATGCGCCCTGGCACCCAGTATCGTCTCGCGCTCTCGTTTGAGCCAGACATCGCGTTTGCTGACGAGTAAGACTTCGTTACCAACAAATTTCTGAATGCCGCAATCCTTCGTTTGCGGCATTCTTTGTTTACAGATATCCATTCAACTTTTTATCTTCTGTCATGCTCTCAGTCCGAATCATTCCTTGCTTAGATGTTCATGAAGGTCGCGTTGTCAAAGGCGTCAACTTCGTCAATTTGATCGACGCGGGTGATCCCGTCGAGCAAGCCAAAGCTTACGAGCTGCAAGGTGCCGATGAACTCGTGTTCCTCGATATCACTGCTTCCAGCGACGAGCGCAATACTATGATCGACGTCGTCAAGCGCACTGCCGACCAGTGCTTTATGCCACTCACTGTCGGTGGCGGACTGCGCAACGTCGAAAATATTCGCGATATGCTCAATGCTGGAGCGGACAAAGTCAGCCTTAACACTGCAGCCATCATCAATCCGGATCTCATTCACGAAGCATCCTCCAAGTTCGGTAACCAGTGCATCGTCGTCGCAATCGATGCCAAACGTGTCAAAGGCGAAGATCGCTGGGAAGTTTACACCCATGGCGGGCGTAATAACACAGGACTCGACGCAGTCGAATGGGCCAAAAAAGTCGTCGCACTTGGAGCAGGCGAGATTCTCCTGACCAGTATGGACTCTGACGGCACCAAGGCGGGATTTGACAACGTGCTCAATCGCGCCGTCAGCGAAGCCGTCGAAGTGCCCGTCATCGCCTCTGGTGGCGCAGGTACGCTCGATCACCTTGCTGATGCCATCGACAAAGGTAAAACCAGCGCGGTACTCGCGGCCTCGATCTTTCACTTTGGTACCTTCACGATTCGCCAAGCTAAACAGCATCTGCAGAGCCGCGGGCTACCCGTGCGACTATAAATTCATTGCGGCATAAACCCGCTCGCTACAAACTCTAGCAGTTGGGGAAACTCATAGCGACTGGTTTACGCCAGCCGGAACCCTCTGCAGGTTGATTCGTCAATCAAATGATATAGACTTCACTACAACACTCCCCGTGAAAATCATCGACAGCCATAGCCATTGCTACCCAGCCCAACTCGCGGCAGCTCCGCGGGCATGGGCAGAGGCTCAGGGCGAACCACACTGGGCTGAGCTCGTCGCCCCACTCGATCGCCCCTCCATTCAAGGTTGGGCGACGATCGAGCAAACTTTAGCCGCGATGGATGCCGCGGGCGTCGAACAAACCGTCTTACTCGGTTGGTATTGGCAAAACGAAGCCACCTGCCGCTGGCAAAATGGCGTGATTGCTGATTGGATACAGGCAGCACCCGAGCGCTTTATTGGCTTCGCCTCGATCCATCCGGGTGGCACCGCAGCGTCAGTCATCGCTCAATGCGAAGATGCGCTCAGTCTCGGGCTGCGCGGCGCGGGCGAGCTGCACCCAGGCATTCAGAATTTCGACTCCAGCAGCATAGGCTGGCAGGCACTCGCGGATTGGTGCGTCGCGCACGACTGGCCGATCAATCTACACGCCACCGAAGCCGTGGGTCACCAGCACCCAGGCAGCGTGCCTACCCCGCTCAACGATTTTTTGCACATGGCTGAAGCGCACCCACAGTTAAAACTGATACTCGCACATTGGGGCGGAGGCCTAGCCTTCTTCGAGCTCAATCCACGCCTGCGACAAGCATTGAAAAATGTTTACTACGACACTTCTGCCACGCCCTTGCTCTACGAGCCATCGATCTTTCGACGGCTAATCGAAATCGTCGGCGCAGAAAAGATCCTATTCGGCTCAGACTTCCCGCTGCGAGTGTATCCGCGCGCACAAAAGACGCCCGACTTCAGCACGTTCATCGAAACGATACAAAACCAAGCAGACTTAAACCCCGACGAGTTTGCTGCGATCATGCAACACAACATGCAGCGCTTACTCGGCAAAGCGTAAGGCGCTCCTTGCCGCGCTAATCGTTGGAGGGATTGCTCCGCTTTTGCCGCGCCTCTAGTGCAATCGCGCAAAATGTCAGCGGCGACGACGGAGCGTTGCCCTCACAAACCCAAGCACCCGCACCAAACCTATCCCTCCGACAAGACCTTATCGAAATAAGCAATCGTCGGCTTTAAGCCTTCGTCCAGCGATACCTTCGGCTCCCAACCAAGCACCTTTTGTGCCTGACGAATATCCGGCTGGCGCTGCTTTGGATCGTCTGATGGCAAGGCTTCGTGGATAATTTTCGATTGACTGCCCGTTTGAGCGATCACCTTTTGCGCCAGCTCCAGAATAGTAAACTCGCCGGGATTGCCGATATTCATCGGGCCAATCACTTCGTCTTGATTCATTAGGCGCACAAAGCCTTCAATCAAGTCGTCACAATAACAGAAGGAGCGCGTTTGAAGCCCCTCGCCGTAAATCGTAATGTCGTGCCCCTGCAGTGCCTGCACGATGAAATTTGAGACGACGCGTCCATCATCTGGGCACATGCGCGGGCCATACGTGTTGAAGATACGAACAATGCGAATATCGACACCGTTCTGGCGGTGATAATCCATAAACAAAGTCTCGGCGGCACGCTTGCCCTCGTCATAGCACGAGCGAATGCCGATCGGATTGACGTTGCCCCAATAGGACTCTGGTTGTGGATGCATCGCCGGATCGGGGTCGCCATACACCTCAGAGGTAGACGCTTGAAAAACACGCGCATTCACGCGCTTCGCAGAGCCGAGGCAATTGATCGCGCCCATGACCGACGTCTTAATCGTCTTGATCGGGTTGTGCTGGTAATGCACCGGCGAAGCTGGGCAAGCGAGATTGTAAATCTGATCGACTTCGACTTTAAACGGGTCCGTCACATCATGCCGCATCAGCTCAAACATCGGGTTTGCCATCAGATGCTGCACATTGCGTTTACGTCCCGTAAAGAAGTTATCCATACAAATGACTTCATGCCCTTCACCCAACAGACGGTCACACAAATGACTACCAAGAAACCCGGCACCTCCAGTAATTAAAATACGCATAGTTAAATCAAGTTGTGATTATAAGAAATTTACGAACAATAAATACCTGACACTATGAAATGTTCATATTTATGCGCGCTTGCTCTTGCTCTCGGTTTTCTGGTGCCCTCCTCAGTTGTCGCTCAGACAGAAGCGACAGTCGCGCCCGAAGTGGTAGCCACTTTTCGTCCGCAGCTCAGCGATACAACCAGTAAGCAGCTAATTAAGAATTACCTCGCGGTCTCTGGAGGTAAGCAAGCTTACATCAAACTAAAAAATGTCATAGCCACCGGCAGTATTGTCGAGGCTGGGAAGTTAAAATCCTTCCGCCTAATCGAAACACAGGATGGCCGCCGCCAACTCACCTACACATGGAAGCACCTCGGCCGTACCTACAAGACGCTATATTCATTCGATGGTGTGCACACCTGGCAACAGCAACTCCTGCCAAAAGAGGAACACCCTGAGCTATTCAGTGGTCGTGACGCCATACACTTTGCGCATCAGCATTGGCTAATCCAACCCTTCGTCGAACCTCTCATAGCCGACTATGTATTTAAATATCAAGGCATGTCCAAAGTTGCGGGCCGCCCTGCCTACATTATTACTGTCTATGGAAAAAATAATATACGCAGCTGGTTTTATTTTGATAAAGAAAAGCATCTACTCACCCGATGGGGCGGCAAAGGAACGATCGCTGGAATCGAGGAATATATGGACTACCGCGCCACACGATTCGCGGCAGTCAACGGCGTGCTCCTGCCTAAACAAATCGAACTTCTCGCCGAAAACTCTCCATTCGGCACAATCACCTTCGAAACCATCAGCGCCAATCAACCGATCGACTCGCAAATCTTCTCCATGCCACCGAGCACCATCCCGACGCTTCGGCAGAAGATCGCTCGCTAGTTGAATCGCGCAAACCTCACCTTGCCATCGCCAAGGCTTGACCTCTTCGCTTCATTTGTCAGCCATGACGGGCGATGCATATTGATCCAACCGCCCGAACTGTTCGCCTAAGTGTGCGCGAACTCGCCACCTTTCGTCAGGTGCCGTCGAGCGGAGGGCATGGAACTACATCTTGGCGTGCCGCAGTCGGCCAACAATGGCACACCACCGCCGCCCATCAAACGCGCGAAATTCACGCCGACGTGCGCTTCGAAGTGCCACTCAAGGCAAAGTGGCTTTACCGCGACTGGTGCTTTGAAATCCAGGGGCGTATTGATCAACTCATTCCTGAGCAGAATCAGTTATGTATTCGTGAAGTTAAGACTGTGCGTAATGGCGTGCCCGCCAGTTCGGAAGAACTCGCCAGTCGCTATCCCGATTATTTCGCCCAAGCCGCGATCTACCTAGGCCTCGCACGGGTACTCCCTGAGTATGCCGACACCACGCTCCGTGCGGAGCTCTACTTTATCGAAATCGAGACTGGTGGCGTTCAAATCGTGCCGCTCACCGAAGCTGACGAGCGCGCCTTTAATAGCCAACTCGATACGCTTCTTCCTTTCCTCGAAGATCGGCGCACTAGCCAACTTCGACTACAAGGAGTCGAACTGCAGCCTGCATTTGAAACTTTGCGCGAAGGTCAGGCTGAGCTACTCACCACGCTCGACCATGCCACCCTAAAAAGCAAAACCGTGCTCCTCGAAGCGCCCACTGGTTTTGGCAAAACCGGCATTGTGCTCGAACATATGCTACGTCAAATGCAGAACGGTGTCTATGATCGTGCGATCTACTTGACCAGTAAATCAACAGGTCAGCTCGAAACGATTCGCCAACTCCGCAGTATGATCGGCGACAATTTACGCTACATTCAGATGCGCAACCGCACGGAACATCGCATCGAAAGCGCCGCCCACACCTGTACTGGCGATGAGCATTGCAATGAACGGATCGGACAAAGCTGGCGGGCCGCTGCCATCAACCCACCGGATCTGTTCGAACACGGCACTCTGAGCCTCAATCGCAGTAAAGAGCTCGGCGAGTCCA
The DNA here is from genome assembly GCA_017854655.1 of Puniceicoccaceae bacterium. Taxonomy (GTDB): domain Bacteria; phylum Verrucomicrobiota; class Verrucomicrobiia; order Opitutales; family Coraliomargaritaceae; genus Lentimonas. The sequence goes on from JAFMHF010000009.1 coordinate 9,026, forward strand.
CTGGTGTCTGTCCCTATGCGCTAACCAAGGGCTGCTTGCCATTCGCCGAGGTCTGGATCGCTGATACCAACTATGTATTTTCGCCCTCTAGTCGGGCTGTTTTTCTTGAGCAGCATGGGTTTGATCCCGCCAAGACATTACTCATCGTCGACGAAGCGCACAATCTTCCCGACCGCGCGGCCGATGCATTGAGTGTCGAACTCAGTGCAACCGACCTACTCTTCGCGCTCGAAGAACTACGCAGCGCAGGGGCATCACACCATCTTCTCAGTATAGGCGAAGAGCTCATCCGCTGCCTTGAATTATTGACCACCAATGAGCCACTCCCCCCTGCTACGCTCTGCGAAATGCTCGACTTGTGCGAAGATTTTACGCAGCAACTCAAAGACGCCCATTTCGATCACACAACCACCGCCCCGTTTGCCATCGACATCGCTTGGCGTATTCCCGATTTAGCACAACGCCTTGCCGAGCCTGCGCATCAATGGCTGCACTGGTCACCTTCGAAAGGCACGCTCCGAGCCACTAGTCTGAATGCCAGCAACTGGATCGCAGACTGCGTCGCACCCTTCGGTGGCAGCATCTTAATGTCTGCCACGCTCACGCCAATCCAGAGTTTCCGTGAGCACTGTGGCCTGACCGCAGAAAATGCCACACTCGCGCTAGGCCATGCTCCGTGGCGCGAAGACGCCTATCACGTTGCCATCGATACTCGTGTCGATACTCGTTATAAGCAACGCGACAAGTATTACGAAACTACCGCACGCACGATCGCCGCACTGATCGCTCAAAGCCCTAGTGTACCCGTCGCTGTTTTTTTTGCCTCCTATCTTTACGCCGAAAATATCAAATCCTATCTCGACGCACTCAATCCTGGGGCACGCGTTCAAGTGCAACCGCGAGGTGTCGATCTAGCCGAGCAAGAAACCTTTATCGACCAAGGCCTGCTGATGGCCGACGCCCTCTTTCTTATTTTAGGCTCCAGCTATGCCGAAGGCGTCGACAAGCTTGGCGGACGAATCGACATCGCGATGGTGGTCGGTCCCGCGCTACCAGAAGTCAACGCCATCCAAGACGCCAAGATGGACATTCATCCTAGCACCGAGAGAGACGCGGCCTTCACAGATATTTATATTATCCCCGCCATGCGCCGCATCCACCAAGCCCTCGGTCGTATCGTCCGCGCTCCTGGGCAACGCGCCAAAGTGTTACTCCATGGCAAACGCTACAACCAATCCGCCTACCACCAACAGCTCGCTCCCGAATATCTTCAGGCCACCACGATCACCAGCGACAACGAGTTACTGGAGTGGCTCCAACAAAGCTAGTGCGCTTTGGCCTAAGCGGATCATACCACGCCTCAAACTCGAATAATCGTATTGCTTGTTCAGGCAAAACTGCTTTGTTCGTCGATTCTCGAGAATGCGGAACGATATGTGGGCGTAGCTCAGCTGGATAGAGCATCGGTTTTCTAAACCGAGGGTCCCGGGTTCGAGTCCCGGCGCCCATACGTTCCGATGTGCTAGTGATAATATAATTATCCCTTGAAACTTTCCCAGCTAGACTAGAAAAAGTGCCTGCTAGCCGCTACTCGAGTGACTGCTTCTTGTGCGAAACGGCGGTCCAATCGAGGCCACCTTTAGATTTGACGACGCCCTTTTCGAAGGCGAATCGCACCAGACTCGCTTCGTCGCTGATCTTGAGTCGCTTCATCACATTGTGCTTATGGCGACGAATAGTGAACTCACTAATACCCAATATGTCACCCGCACTCACATGGTCATGGCCTTGCGCAATTAAGCGCATAACCTGCAACTCCCTATCAGACAGAACCTTGTAATAAGCATCTGGATTCTGCCACATTCCAGCAATGACTTCTTGCGCATTCTTTGAATAGTAAATCTCCCCGGCAGAGACGTCGTTAAATGCGGTAAATAATGTCTCGAGCGACATTTCTTGCTTATGTACAAAACCAAGTATTCCACTGCGAGTGACTTCGCGAATCGTATAGTCATCGCACTCACTGGAAAGCGCTAAGATTCGAACATCTGGAGCAACCTTGAGTATGCGACGCGCTAGACTCAGGCCATCAAGTTTAGGCAGCATTAAATCCAGAACAACAAAATCGAATTTCTCCTTCTGAAACAGCTTCCATGCTGATTCGCCATCCCTTGCTTCCTTAACGTAGCTAAACTCAAATTCGCGGGATACGACACTCGCCAGCAATTCACCAACCAACTCTTCATCTTCTACAATAAGTGCCTTCATTTCAAAAAACATATAAAACCCCAAAATAATTACGAGATTAAATTACGTTATTTTTATCACAAAAAACTAACTGAAAAACAGGTAATTTAAATATATACATAATATAGCAGGCATTTAAGCTATAGACAATGAACAAAAGCGTTTGACATGCTTCCTAGCTTAATAAGCTAATCGCACCGACAGATTCTAAACGATTTCTAATGACAGCCAAACAGAACCAATTACACTGTGACTATGATTACAAATGTCCATGAAATAGTGCCTGAGGTTGCCGAAGATGTTCGTGGTGGCACAGGAACCGCTTACGCGCACAAGCTGTTGGATTTATTCCCTGGCAGTGCGATCAAAAGTGTCGGCCTCGTCCGCCTTGAACCTGGTGCCAGCGTCGGCGCACATTCGCATAATGGCGATGAAGACTTCTACTACTGTATTTCCGGTATTGGTATCGTCGTCGATAATGGCGTCGAACATCCTTTCACACCTGGCACCTTACAAATAACACGTGACGGCGAGACTCAGGCAATTCGCAATACGGGTGAAACTGAACTCGTATTCCTCGGTGCGCTGATCGATATTCCAGCAGAATTTAAATAGCGAAGTGTTAATCCAGTTTGAGCCAAATGGCCCATAAACACTACGATCCACGCCCTTACTGGTCAGCAATTTAGTATGCTGACGTACGGTTTATTGCTCAACGCCTACCCTACCGCGAGTTGACGCAATGCCTCGTAAGTCCCAATGCCAGCCGAAGTCGAAAGATTCAGTGAACGAAGATCCGTGTTTTTATGCGGAATGGTCAAGCGTTGCCCTTCCAGTTCAGCATGCAACCAGTCTGGCACGCCGTGCCCTTCACTACCAAAGACCAAACCATCGTCCTCTGCGTATTGCACATCCCAATACACATGATCTGCCTTAGTGGTAAATAACCATAGACGCCGAGGAGCAAATTCGCTTGACTTAAATGCTGCCCAATCATCGTGATGATGTACATCGAGCGAGTGCCAATAGTCCATACCGCTGCGCTTGAGGTGCTTATCGGTAACGGTGAAACCCAGCGGATGAATCAAATGCAAGCGCGTCTCAGTAATCGCACACAGTCGACCGATATTGCCCGTATTCTGAGGGATCTCTGGATTAAATAAAACGATGTGCAGCATTGATCCATTTATTCTACGTTTAACGTCATACGTCGAACATTGAATTGATTGGTTGCATCTTTTAATGCCCACTTCAGCGCTTCGCAAGCGAAGGTTCGCCGCCTTAATCCTTCGGTGCGGAATTGTGCAAAACATGCTGCCACTAAGCCGCTTGATGTATGCACAACCTGTGCTGCGCTCAGCATTAACAAGGAAGTGAGCGCCTACCAATTGGTGTAGATCAAGGTCGTCCAGCAGATGCCGCAGTTAACCAGCGCAATAAAGACCGCAGCACTGCCCATATCTTTCGCCTGTTTAGCGAGTGCTCGGTGTTCGAGTGAAATATCGTCGACCACCGCTTCGATCGCAGAGTTCAAGACCTCGACGATCAGTACCAGTAACACACTACCAATTAGAATCAGACGCTCAACTAGGGTCAGTGGTAGAAATAATGAGCCGATAATGAGGATACTACCGACGACAATTTCCAAGCGAAATGCCGCCTCGTGCATCGCATAGCCAAGGCCAGCCAACGAACAGGCGCCAGCTTTTAAGAGACGGGTGCAGCCAGTGTGCTTATGAACTGATGGATCGATATTATTTGAACTCATAACATTTGCGATGATGCACTTTTTAAACGATTTAATCTAGGCAGTTTCAGTGGAAACGTACTGGCAAAAAATAGAACCTTGGATATGCCATAATATACAACTCAAAATAGCCACAAGACAAGGCAGTAGAATAAACCGTGCAAATCGGCATAGGCATTTAGCACGCGTACGGTACGGACTTTCCAAATCTAACGCATAAAAGAGCAACACGACCTACAAAAAAATTACGAGCGCCCCACACGCATGATCGCTGCGGTTAACGCATCGAGTTGGGCCTCATGTAACTCACGCTTCGGATCATACTGATCCAGTAACCTCCAAAAACGCTTTGAATGATTCATCTCAGTCAAATGCGCTAACTCATGTAATATTACATAATCTTGTAATTCAGGGGCGATCAGCACCAAGCGCCAATTTAATGAAATTCCGCCAGTCGATGAGCACGAGCCCCAGCGACTCGCTTGATCACGCACGCTGAGTTTGGAGAATTCTAAATCCAAACATTTGGCGTGATACGCGACTCGACAAAGCATCGCGTCTTTCGCAAAACGTCGCACTAGGGCCAACAATGCCGCGTCGGCATCGACACTCTGATGAGGAACGCGCAAGACGATCTCCGCCCCGCCCTGATCAAAGATATAATCCGCCCGTAGACGTTCGGTCGACTCAACACGCACGGTAAACCGATCGCCGCTGCCGGTCAGTTGCGGATGCTCATTAAACCAATCAACCACCGAGCGCGCCTGCGGCACCGTTGCCAACTGCGCCTCCAACCAGTCACGTTGCTTCTCTATGAATTTTAGTGCTTCCCGATCCGAGCAACGCCACGGCACCGAAACCACCGCTTGATTACTATGATTCAAACTGAGCCGTAAATGTCGCGTGCCCTTACGGCGTCGCACATCGATCGACACTGATTCACCGTTATTGAGACTTAAAAACATTTATCATTAGTTGGGAGGGACGACCTCCGCATCGTCTGCAGTGTGATGGTTCAGCACTAGCCTCGACTGACGAGACGGAGCTCAGCCCTCCCAATGGATCAAATACATCAGCCATTACTCAGAAATATCTCAGCCCTCAGCCGATGCTTCTAGCTGATCAACCACGTTTTGCGCATAGCGGCGTAGCGCTGTCTCAGGTTCTAGTTTTTTGATTCGACAGGCCGCTGCGATCTCAAACAACTGCTTGCCGAGCGCCAACTCATCATCAGCCAACGCCTGCGCTGTCATCGCAATGCCACCCGCATCAATCACCTCGGAAGCGTCCATCTTTTGTTTTTGAATCTGCTTATAGACATCCTGTGCATACATCAGCGCCGGCAATTGATTCGGTAAATCCTTAAAACGTCCGACCTGCTGAGGTCCGCGCTTCTTTTCTTCCGCTTTAATTTCGTCCCATTGCTTAAGCACCGCGTCCGAGTCGCCGAGTTTCGCATTTTCGCCAAACACATGCGGGTGCCGTGTAACCAACTTCTCATTCACCACTGCACACACCGCTTCGAAGTCAAAATGCCCCGCCTCCTGCGCAATCTGGGTATGCATCACGACCTGTAGCAGCACATCGCCCAACTCCTCTTCCATGTGGTGCATGTCGAGCCGATCAATCGTCTGCAACAACTCGCAGCACTCATCGACTAAACATTCGGCCAGCGATTGGTGGTCTTGCTCGATATCCCAAGGGCAACCTGTCTGCGGTTCACGAAGCGCCGCCACTGTTTGAATTAAATCATTAATAGAACTCATACCCTAATCCGCTAAATGGCCGCCGCCGAATTGGCGAATGAAAAGCGTCGGCATGCTGATTTAGCAACACTGTGGCGTCCGAGCTCGCTCGCGCCCTCAACGCGAGGACATCTCCCACGCAGGCTCAAACAAGCTCAAAAGTCACGAAATGGAATACAGACCAGCGAAGCGCTCCCCCGTCTCACCACGTAGGCCAGACTTAAAGCCTCAAGTGATTCGCTCATAAAAAAGGGCGGACTTTTTAGTCCGCCCTTTAAAATGATTATCGGTTTCGACCGCGTGAACGACTCGGCGCAGCGCTCGATCCGCCACCACTGGAACCGCCGCCTTGTGGACGACCGCCGCCACCTTGTGGACGACCACCGCCGCCTTGTGGACGACCGCCGCCACCCTGTGGACGACCACCGCCACCCTGTGGACGCCCACTGCCGGAGCGACCACCACCACCTTGTGGACGACCACCGCCAGAGCGACCACCGCCACCTTGCGAACGACCACCGCCACCACGGTTCTGTTGACCCGGTGCGGGGCGTGATTTCTTCGAGCGTGTCGCTGGGCGTGGCACAGCTATCTTTTCGCCGCGGTCATCGATTCTGAAGAGTGGAATGTTTTTCTTCATCGTCTTCTCGATGTCCCAGAGGTAGCCCTCTTCCACATCACTGACGAGTGAGACTGCGTTACCCGCCTTACCGGCACGACCCGTGCGGCCGATACGGTGCACATAGTCTTCGGGAATATTGGGCAGCTCGTAATTCACTACATGCGGCAAATCCGCGATATCGAGACCACGTGCTGCGATATCGGTCGCGACCATCACACGGATCTTATTAGACTTGAACATGCTCAGCGCACGCTCACGGGCAGACTGGCTCTTGTTGCCATGAATCGCCATTGCGCCGATCCCTTGCTGATCTAAATACTTGGCGAGCTTATTAGCGCCATGCTTGGTGCGAGAAAAGACCAGCACCTGTGTCCAATCCCCCTGCTCGATCAATTCGGCTAGAAATTGTGGTTTTGCATTTTGAGCGACGACATACGCCTCTTGATCGACACGATCCGCAGTGGCATTACGCGCAGCGACTTCGACTTCGACCGCATTATGCAACATGGAATCTGCAAGTTTCTTGACCTCCTTGGTATACGTGGCCGAGAAAAACAAGTTCTGACGCTTGGCAGGCATCAGTTGCAGAATTTTCTTAATATCGTTGATAAAGCCCATGTCTAACATGCGGTCAGCTTCGTCGAGCACCAGTATTTCGATGTTCGAGAGTTGCACGTCACCACGCTGACAGAGATCGAGCAAACGACCAGGGGTGGCGACGATGATGTCGAGCCCACGGCGGAGTGCATTGATCTGAGGCTGGAAGCCCACACCGCCAAAAATCACAAACGAGCGAATGTTCACATGCTGACCGTAATCAACGATACTTTGGTGCACCTGTGCAGCGAGCTCACGAGTCGGCGCGAGGACGAGCGCACGGGGGCGCTTGTTTTGGCCGTTAAACTCAGCGCCGGAAAGAATCTGCAGCATAGGCAAACTAAAGGCAGCGGTTTTACCCGTGCCAGTTTGTGCGCCGCCGAGGACGTCGCGGCGATCCAGCACAGCTGGGATAGCGCGTGCTTGGATGGGCGAAGGGATGGTGTAGCCTTTGGCTTCAACGGCTGCAACGAGTTCGGGAATGAGTCCCAGTTCAGAAAATGACATAACGATTTGCTTTGAGTAGTGAGGCGCGCTGGCTGTCTAAATAGACGATACTCCGATCATGCGACTCGTAGATGGCTGAGTCATTATTGACTGCAGCTTGGATAATAAGTGCATGCTAAAAAAGTCGGATCTCTCCCGAAGCATGCGGCCGCCTTTTAACGGTACGGCGAAGATAGAGCGGCAGGTGTATCGCAAAGAATGCCATTCGCCTAGCAAAAAGAGTCAGGCCACCGTATCGTCAGTGCATTTAAACAAAATCCAAGTTGCTCGATTATAGCTTAATCAAGAGATTTGGCGCCAGTGCCTGTTAGGCTGAGCTACATCCACTACTTAAAAAATCACTCTTTTCTTGCGATCTACCGCTTCGGGTTGACCTCGCAAAAGGTAGTGACGAAGTCGCCCATCATATCACGCAATTCTGCTTTAATAACTTCCACTTGTTTCGATCCGGAACTGGAACTGCCACGGCGGCGCATTTCAAAAACTGTCGCGACAGTCTTTTCACCGTTACGATCAATCGTTACAAAATCGCGCACCTGCACAATCAACTCAAATTCACCAGAAGCGATACGACTGGAGGTATCGATTGAAAGTCGAATGAGCGGGATATTCACCTCAGGTTGATTCAACACGTAGGTATTCAAAGCGACATTTCCGCGCCTGAGTTGGAGTTCCATGATATCATTTAGATCGAGACGTTCACTCGATTGAATATCAGACGCCATGGATGTATCCACAGTCATGTACAGCGAATAGATGCCTTTCAAATGAGCACTCGTAGCCTCATCAGCAGCGACAGAAAATTGAACAGAAATCAGGAACGAAAGTAACAGGCAAATACGGCGCATCATAAGTTTATAGGGGTTGAGTGATAGTGATCGAAAAGAAGCTTTTCTGTACTATAAAAGTAATAACTCCAAAACTTAATCGTGAACTAATCTAAAACAACCCAAAAAATGCTGCAGTGAATCATGCGATAGTCTACACGTGGCTATTGACAAGCTTCCGCCCCTCACGAACCTACTCGATATGCGCATACTCCTACTCGCCTTTTTCAGTCTCCTATGCATCGCTTGCACTTCTACCAAGAAGCCCGTGCTTACCAGCGTCACTATCCTCGATATTAAACCACGGTATATTGAAGCCGAGGCTTTCAAACGAGTCGCTGAGTATTTGACTGGCAAGGAAAACCTCGGAAATCGAGTCATCGTTCGCACTGATCGAAGTGAACGTGCGGGCTACTACTTCGTGCTGATCCTCGACGAGCAAGTGCGCGACCTTCCAGCGGGTACCTATATCGAAGGCGAAATCTATTCGCCACAATCACTCGATGCGCAAGAACACACCTTCAAGCTACCCTCAGAACTACCAAAAAATAATGAAATATTCATCGGTCTAACAGGTGAAGACTGGCCGAATCAAAGTGCCATACCTGCAGCTTGGCGTTTCACGATCAAGAACTCTAATGGTGAGGTGCTCGCCACAGAAAAGAGCTATCTTTGGAGTTTCTAAGCTTAGCAGGCTCAGGCCACGACGCCACACTGCTCGCCCATCTTGGCATATACTTCACGGCCAAGCGCGGCATGGTCTAAAAGATCATTGTCAAAATGGATGGCGCCTGGCTTGTAAACCGTCGTCACACACGAACCGCCGAAGGAAAAATGCCCTTTGGCCGCCCCCTTCTTAACCTGAGACCCAGCTTGATAAGTCTGATGTATACCACCGACGCACGTCGCGCCGACTTCCATCACGATCATCTTGCCGAATGCATCCGACTCAACCTCGGTGATCATACGGCGATTCTCCCACAGGATCGACAGCTTACGGCGTAGCGCCAACGGGCTCACGGAGCGCAAACTACCGTCCAAAATACGTGCCGCACCAGATCGCCCTGCCACCGGAAAGTGAAATCGGTGATAATCCACTGGGCACAAACGAGAGATCAACATCGAGCCGCCTTCAAACTCAGCGGCCAATTCGGCACTGCCGAGGAACTTTGCTAAATCGAAACGCTGCCCTTTGATATAAAAACTGTCCGCCGCACTGACGTCTGCAATAGCCAGATGTCGCCCATCCGCCGGAAACGCGGCGACCGAGTCACCTGCCGCAATCGGCCGTGCGCTTGGTTTAAGCTTACGATAGAAAAATTCGTTAAAGGAACCATAGCTATCGGCATCAGCCGCGAATTCTGCGACGTCCACCGCATAGTCGCGAATGAACGGCGCCACCTTCTCGCGACTCGCAGAGCGATCCATGCGCCAGCCATACCAACGCGAAAACCACAATCGCTTCACGGCGACCGCTACAGTCAGGCGACCCAATGGATTACCATATGCCCAGCGCAAGAAAGCTTCGCCATAAACTGACTCGGTTTCTACCAAGCCAGTGTGACGATTAAAAAATTCAATTGGTGCCTCAAATTGTTCGTTCAGATTCATACCGTTAATCGATGGCTGGGCTGCGGCCATATTCTCGTTGATTCGTGTTAATTTCCTGCAGCGTCGATTCCTTCGCCTCAGTGGTGTGGAACTTTGAGACTGCCACACGCTGCGACGTATAGATGCCAGTATGTCCGCTAAAGTAATAAGCCGTGAAACAGGCGACGGCGTAGTAAACAGTATTTTCAGCGCCAAACAGCTCGATCCCCATCATCGTGCACGCCAGAGGCGTATTCGTGGCACCCGCAAATACAGCAATAAAGCCGAGCCCTGCAAACAGATCGACCGGTGCGCCCGAAAGCATGGCGAGCGTATTACCTAGGGTGGCTCCGATGAAAAACAACGGCGTCACTTCCCCGCCCTTAAAGCCGAAGCTTAATGTGATTGCCGTCAGCAACAGCTTCCAAAACCAACTAAAAGAATCGGCACCGCCGGCGGAAAAAGCCGACACAATACTCACGCCGTCTGCGTTTGGCGAACTCACGCCAAGACCAAGATAATCGGTCGTGCCCAAGCAATAACTAATGCCCAACACCAACGCAGCACCGACTGCAGGGATCAGCCACTTGCGGCCAATCAACTGCTGGCTCTTTGCCTTTAGGCGATGCGACAACGCGGCAAATCCATAACTGGCCAGACCAAAACAAGCACCAGCGATCAGTACCTTGAGTAACAACAACACATCAAACGAGATAAAGGACATTGCCCCCATCGCCTCCTTTGCGGAATAGCCGATCGAATAGTGCGTATGATGAATTGGAAACGAAGTACAAGTGATGTCGGCCACCAAACTCGCAATCAAGCACGGCATCAGCGCATCATATTTAATTCGCCCAACAGCCAGCACTTCCAAGGCAAAAATTGCCCCTGTGACTGGCGTGCCAAATACCGCGCCAAAGCCCGCGGCCATACCAGCCATCAACAAGATGCGCTTATCCTCATGACGAAGACCAAATTTCTTAGCGAAATAATCGGCCACACTGCCGCCCATCTGTACCGCGGTGCCCTCGCGTCCAGCCGAACCACCAAACAAATGCGTAATTATAGTCGTCACCATTACCAGCGGCGCCATCCGAAACGGAATCCCACCGCCGGGTTCATGGATCTCATCCATGATCAAATTATTACCCGCTTCGGTATTTTTACCGTATCGGCGGTACAGCCAGTAAATACCGATACCTGCCAGTGGTAATAGCCCAAGTAACCACAAGTGGGCCTGACGAATCTGCGTCGCCGACTCCAATAGCCACAAAAACAACGCGACCAGCGCACCCACCGTCACCGAGACTGGCAGCACTAGCAGTGACCAACGAATTAATTGCCGCGCGATCCTTAATTGCTCAAATCTGTATTTAGTGGGTGCAAACATATTTTACCACAACTTGCTTGGCTTGAATCGTGCCAGCTGTAAAGCCTCACGTTCGGTCGTGCCAGTTGATCCGTTACATCAAAAGTACGGTATACCTGCACTTTGGTTAAATTGTAGCCACGCCACTTTATCATGTCCTTGGTTCTACCGTCGGGTTTGAACTGGATGTATACGAAAGCACCGTAAGAGCAACGTGACTACACCCATCACAGGTATGGGGCAGGATACTCCTGCGCTACCTCGATTCTAGAATCACGGAAATACCCGAAATAAATTGCGATTAGGCCTTGATCTTTCGTAGAGGCACCCGTTTATTCCTCCGCTTTCACTTTCAACCAAGAGCACACCATGTCACAACACAACAGTTTCAGAGCAACCACCGGCGGCGGCGGTAAGAAAAACAGAACAGTCCTCAAGCGTTTCGAACGCGTGGACCTACTCCGCGAGCGCGGTGAGTGGAAAGAAGGCGATCGCGTGGTCGGCATCAAAAAGACCAAGCCAGCTGAATAATTTTTTTGGTATAAGTATTTTAAGAAGCCCTTTCGTAATTGGAAGGGCTTTTTTGTGTCTGGCGGGACCACTGGGAAGGGACGACCTCGGTATTGTCCGCAATACCCCTAAACTCGTGCAACTACAGTCCGCTCGGAGGCGGACACTCACTATAACTCACCAAGTGACCAGTAATCACAAAAAAAACCAGCAAGTGATCATTAACCACAAAAAAGCCCGGCGTCCACATCGTGAAGGCCGGACTTTGTGATTAAAATGTGTCTGCCTTACTTGAGCAGACAGTTACCTGTCATCGACTCAGGTTGTTCGAGGCCCATCAGCTCAAGGATCGTTGGAGCGATGTCGCCCAGTGCACCGCCCTCGGCAATTGCACGTCCCTTGCAGGCTCCACCGTAAACAACGATCTCGACTGGGTTGAGTGTGTGCGCGGTGTGCGGGCCGTTGTTCTCTGGATTCCAGAGTTGATCGGAGTTGCCATGATCTGCAGTAATCACTGCATGACCGTTAACGGTGTCCACCGCGTCGAGCAGATCTTGCACGCAGCCGTCCACGATTTCGCACGCCTGGATACAGGCTTCGATCACACCCGTGTGACCGACCATGTCAGGATTTGCGAAATTCACTACAACTAGGCCGTACTTGCCAGACTTGATCGCTTCGACAGCCGCGTCACGGATGCCATAGGCTGACATTTCCGGCTTCTCATCATAAGTCGCGCAATCCTTGCGGCTGGGGATGAGTGCACGGTCTTCGCCGGGGAACGGCTCTTCGCGGTAATCGTTGAAGAAGAACGTAACATGTGGAAATTTCTCCGTCTCAGCGCAGCGGAACTGTGGGATGCCTTTATCGGAAATGTAGCTCGCAAGGATATCCTTCATCTTCTCAGGTTTAAAGAAGATGATGTTATCGCAGAGGCCCTTTTGATATTCGCTCAATGTCGAAAAGTGAATGTCGAGCTTCTCGCCGCGATCGAAACTATCAAAATCGTCTTGGATAAAAGCTCGGGTCAATTCACGCGGACGGTCGCCACGGAAGTTGCAGAAGATAACCGAGTCGCCCTGCGCAATCGTCGCAACGGGCTTACCATCTTTGTCGAGCACTGCGGTTGGCGGGCAAAATTCGTCGCCCTTAGTGCCTTCAGTCTCAGGGTTATCGTATTGATACTGTATGCCAGCTTCGGCAGAAGCGGCAGTGGTTTCGATATTGCGGCCAGTGAGGCAGTCGTAAGCGCGCTGAACTCGATCCCAGCGGTTATCGCGATCCATCGCCCAGTAGCGACCAGACAGGGATGCAATCTTGCCGAGACCGATCTTCGCCATTTCGGCTTCGGCTTCTTTGATGAATTGCCTGCCACTAAATGGCCCAGTGTCGCGACCATCCGTGAAGGCATGCAAGTAGAGCTCTTGAATGCCCTCGTCTTTGGCAATTCGGATCAAACCGTAGATATGCTCCAGCATCGCGTGCACGCCTGCGTCAGACACGAGGCCCATGAGGTGCAGTGCAGTGCCCTGAGCCTTAACATTGGCAAGCGATGCCTTAAATGTAACGCTATCCTTCACCGAACCCGTTTCGATCCCCTTGTTGATACGGACGAGCTCTTGATCTACTACACGACCAGCACCGATGTTTTGGTGTCCTACTTCGGAGTTGCCCATGATACCAGCGGGCAAGCCAACATCAAGCCCACATGCCATAATCTCTGTGCGAGGCCACTCGGCTGTAAGGCGGTCCGCGCAAGGCGTCTTGGCAAGCTTCACCGCATTATAAGAGTCTTGCTCCGAGTTATGATTCTCCCCCCACCCGTCACGGATGATAAGGACTACTGGTTGATAGGAATTAGGCATAAAATGTGTATTAGTGTGTGAAAACTCTAGAATTTGTTATGAAAAATAGCCGAATTGAGACAGGCCAGAGATCGACAGAATCGCAAGGTATAGAAAAAGTAAGAGCGCACCCTCACATCGACTGACGATATGTCCGCTCTTAAATATCCATAGAAGCAGTACTGAAAATAGCACGAGTGCGGGGAACTCGATCAGTAGCAATTCATCGTGCACTTCCATACCGGCAAAAACCGACGCGCCGCCACCGATCAGCAGCATATTAAACAAGTTGGAACCCACGATATTACCCGCACAGAGATCACCATGACCAGCTCGCACCGCCGCGATCGAAGCGGCCAACTCTGGCAAACTCGTACCAATCGCTACGATCGAGAGTCCGATAAACAAATCACTGATGCCCATCCGAGTCGCAATCTCGACACTACACCCAACTAAAAAACCCGCTCCCAAGGCCAACGCTCCAGCGCCAAGTACAACAATCAACAAAGCCTTGCCTGTCGATTTATGCTGAACCTGCTCAGCATTTTTTGCAAAATCATCTGCAACTGCTTGAGAATCCTGCTGTTTGGCACCACGCACGATATAGACTAGATAGGCCACTGTCAGACTAAGCAAAACCATGCCCTCAACGCGCTGAAACCCACCGCCAAGCGCAAACGCGGCAAATAACAGCGTGACCAAAATCAGAATCGGCACCTCGCGTTGGATCAGGCGTAGGTTGATCTTCAGAGGTGATATAATCGCCGCGACTCCCAAAATGAGGCCGATATTGGCGATATTACTACCGAGGATATTGCCCAACGCGATACCAGGATTGTCCTCCGCGGCCATCAGCGAAGTCGCCATTTCCGGCATCGATGTCGCAATCGACACCACAGTCAGGCCAATTACCACTGGATTGATCTTTAAGTTAGTCGAAATCGCCACGGCACCATGGGTCAACCAATCGCCGCCGAAAGCCAGCGCGACAAATCCCACTAGCATCACAGCGAAGAGCGCTAACAGTGGAAAATCGGGATACGGAAGACTAATAAATGCGAGTGTCATTGGATTTTAAAAGAAAGGCACAGCAGGTGCCTGATCGAGCGCAACCTAACAAGCGCGAAAGCTAAACATCTGCGAGAAAATTCTGTGTGCTTGACTTGAGAAGTCAAAAAAACACATTCGCCGTTTTTACATGGCCCTCGGTATCTAAATCATGGCTCTAGACCTCAAAAATACGCTCAACCTCCCAGAAACCGCCTTTCCAATGCGCGGCAACCTCGTGGAACGCGAACCCGCTCGTATTGAGCACTGGGAGAAACTTGACCTTTACGGCAAAATTCAAGCGAAGAATACCGTGGGTCCGAGCTTCATTTTGCACGACGGACCACCGTTTACCAACGGCGACCTGCACCTCGGCCATGCCCTCAATAAGACGTTGAAGGACACCATCTTACGCTTCAAGTGGATGCAGGGTTACAACGCTCCTTATATACCAGGTTGGGACAGTCATGGCTTACCAATCGAGCACAAAGTCTCCCGTGAACTGCAAGAGACCGGGCGCACCGACTACACCGCGCTCGAAGTGCGTGAAGCCTGCGCAAAATTCGCCGATAAATACCGTCTGAGCCAGCGCGAGCAGTTCAAACGCCTCGGAGTTTTAGCCGATTGGGACAACGAATATTGGACGATCCACCCAGATTACGAAGCGACTGAACTCGAAACTTTCGCCAGCTTCGTCGAAAAAGACATCGTTTACCGCAGCAAAAAGCCAGTTTACTGGTCAATTCCTTGCGCGACCGCTCTAGCAGAAGCCGAGATCGAATACCGCGACCACAAAAGCGTTTCGATCTATGTAAAGCTCGGCCTCTCCGCTGAGGCACTCAAGGCACTCGCGCTCGAAGAGCCTGCTTCGGTGCTGATCTGGACCACCACCGCATGGACCTTGCCCGCTAACATGGCAGTCTCGGTGAATCCAAAGATCGAATACAGCGCGATCAAGACCAGCAACCAAGGCACGATCATCGTCGCCACTGCTCTACGCGACGCGGTCATCGAAGCCTGCGGCCTTGAAGATGCTGAAACGATCAATACTTTCCTCGGCACCGCGATGGAGAAGCTCGAAGCGCGTCACCCATTCATTGACCGCCCGAGCCCTATCCTACTCGCCGACTACGTCACTACCGAAAGTGGCACAGGCTGCGTGCACACTGCACCAGGTCACGGTCAAGACGACTATATTACCGGTATCAACAACGGCATCGAAGTGTATTGCCCACTCGATGACAATGGTTGCTACGTCGACGATGGCCAAGTGCCTGCCGAATTGGTCGGTCTCTCCGTGCTCGAAGATGGTAAGATCAGCGATGCCAACCGTGGCGTACTGAAAATTATCGGCCAAAACGGCTCATTAATCGCCAAAAAGACCATCACCCACAGTTACCCGCATTGTTGGCGCTCCAAAACTCCCGTGATTTTTCGCGCCATGGATCAATGGTTCATCGCGCTCGACAAAGGCGGCGACCGCCAATGCGCACTCGACGCACTCAAGGATGTGAACTTTATCCCAGCTTGGGGTGAGAAACGCATCCGGGCTGCTGTTGAAAACCGCCCAGACTGGTGCATCAGCCGTCAGCGTACATGGGGCGTGCCTATTCCAGCGTTTTACAATCAAGACGGCGAAGCATTCATCGACGCCGGCGTCATCCGCGCCATCGCTAAGAAAGTCGCCGTCGGTGGCACTAATATTTGGTTTGAGCAAACGACCGTCGAACTACTCGAGGGCATCACCTTGCCAGGCACTTGGCCAACTGCGGATCAGCTCAAATCTGGCACAGATACACTAGATGTGTGGATCGATTCAGGCACTAGCCACCGCGCCGTACTACAGAAGCGCGCCAACTTAAGCTGGCCTGCAGACCTCTACCTCGAAGGCAGTGATCAACATCGAGGCTGGTTCCAAAGCTCACTCTGGACTTCCGTTATCGCCGACAAAGCAGCGCCCTATAAAAACCTGCTCACCCACGGTTTCGTCGTAAAAGAAGATGGCACCAAACTCTCCAAGAGCGACGGAGCGGCCCGCCCACTTCCTGAATGGATCCAAAGTTACGGTGCAGATGTCGTACGCCTATGGATCTGCTCGCAGGATTACCGTGGCGATGTGCCGGTATCCGATAAGATCGTGCGTAATGTTTCAAACAATTATCGTAACATGCGTAATACGCTGCGCTTCCAGATCAGTAACCTATTTGATTTCGACGCAGCCATCAATGCGGTGCCACTCGCCGAGCTCAATGCTATTGACCAGTGGGCGCTCGACGAACTCGCACAACTCGTGCGTAAGGTTACCGAAGCCTATGAAGCCTACGAATTCCACCGCGCATTTAAGGATATCATTGATCCATTCTGCGCGAATGTACTTTCGGCCACTTACCATGACATCCTCAAAGATCGTCTCTATACCTGTGCGCCTAATGATCCACTGCGCCGCTCTTCACAGACTGCGATCAGTATCATATTTAACGTGTTCACACGCTTAGTCGCGCCATTGATCCCACACACCGCCGACGAGGCATGGAGCTATGCTCAGAACGATAGCGATTTCACCGACAAACCGATCGCACTCAGCGACTGGCCGTATGT
This sequence comes from Puniceicoccaceae bacterium, assembly GCA_017854655.1. Taxonomy (GTDB): domain Bacteria; phylum Verrucomicrobiota; class Verrucomicrobiia; order Opitutales; family Coraliomargaritaceae; genus Lentimonas. Next base: position 26,276 of record JAFMHF010000009.1, read on the forward strand.
GGATAGCGCATGGGATCAGCCCGAAGTCGCCAGCGACATCCGCGCCCTACGCACTTTCCTTTCCGAAAAGCTCAACGATGGCTTAGAAGAACTGCGCCAAAAGAAGGCAATCGGACAAAGCCTCGACGCGAAAGCAACGATTACTGGTTCGCTGAGTGATCCAGAATTCGCTCGTCTCAAACAATATGAATCCGATCTACCAGAACTCTTCATTCTTTCTCAGGTCACTGTCGTCGAAGATGCCACTGTAACCGAGATTACAGTCGAAGTCGCGCATGCTGATGGCGTACGCTGCCCACGCAGTTGGCGCTGGGTGCCTGCGCTGGTCCAGACTGACACTTGGGGCGCCGTCTCCCCTCGTTGCGCTAAAGCACTTAAACAAATTTCAGACTCTACTAAATAACACCCCACTCTATCCTATCAATGACTACCAAGAAGACCAAGGCATCCGCCGCAAAAAAAGCTGTCGCTAAAAAACCTGCTACTAAGGCTAAGGCGAACAAGACTGTCGCTAAAAAACCTGCTACTAAGGCTAAGGCGAAAAAGACTGTCGCTAAAAAACCTGCTACTAAGGCTAAGGCAAAAAAGACTGTCGCTAAAAAACCTGCTACTAAGGCTAAGGCAAAAAAGACTGTCGCTAAAAAACCTGCTACTAAGGCTAAGGCAAAAAAGACTGTCGCTAAAAAACCTGCAACTAAGGCTAAGGCAAAAAAGACTGTGACTAAAAAACCTGTGACTAAGGCTAAGACAAAAAAGACTGTGACTAAAAAATCTGCAACTAAGGATAGGGCTAAGGCTAAAAAAGCTGTCGCTAAAAAACCTGTAACTAAGGCGAAAAAGACTGTCGCTAAAAAACCTGCAACTAAGGCTAAAAACACTGTCGCTAAAAAACCTGCAACTAAGGCTAAGGCTAAAAACACTGTCGCTAAAAAACCTGCAACTAAGGCTAAGGCAAAAAAAACTGTCGCTAAAAAACCTGCAACTAAGCCTGTTGCGAAGAAAGCTCCGGTTAAAAAAGCAGCAACGAATCAAGCCACTAACCCTATTCCTTTAGCCAAGAATCCGTCGGTCGCACGCGAAGGCGAAGCTGCTAGTAACAAGGCCACACCGATCGCTTTTTCTTTTGATGACGTCGAGGCTCTCGTTGCAACTCGTAAAAAAGAAATTAAGTCGATACCCGATGAAGCCTCGGTAAAAAAGAAACTCGTACCGGTTAAAAAGAAGGCAGTCGTCGAAGATAAGCCTGTTAAAAAACGCGTACTCGGCGCTGCCTCACTCGCAGACATTTTAGGCTTCAACCCAGCAGAGAAGAAAAAAGTCACTTCACTCGAAGATGAATCGATCCCTAAAAAGTGGAAGAAATATTACAAGCTTTTGCTCAATCTGCGTCAACATGTCAGCGATGAACTCGACCTCCATACCTCCGACACGCTGCAACACGCATCGCGCGATGAAGGAGACCGTAAACTCGAGTCCGATGCTGGCACCGATGCTTTTGACCGCGACTTTGCACTTAGCCTCGTATCAAGTGAGCAAGAAGCCCTCAACGAAGTCGAAGAAGCGATTCTTCGCATTAAACAAGGTACTTATGGCGTCTGCGAAGTCACAGGTAAAACGATCAGTAAAGATCGCCTCGCAGCCGTGCCCTTCGCTCGCTACTCAATCGAAGGCCAAGCTGAATTCGAAAAAAACCAACGCCGTAAGATCGAACGCATTGCAGGTGGACTTTTCGCTGACAGTGCCGATGCACCAAAGATCACGTCGGACGATGACGATTAATCGGACGGCACACGTGCCCCTGATACTAACTTCAATATAGTTTGATGCGGTCCTGGCGTAAAGCCAGTCACTACCAAAGCGACTTATCCTGGCGTAAAGCCAGTCACTACAGGTTTTTGTAGCGAGCGGGTTTATCCCGCGATATCCTGCACCACAAAAAAAGCCCCATTCCACATTGAACTCAAACATTCCAGACACTTCTTATAAGCGGCTTCTTATCACTGCGCTGATCGTGTTTGCGGCCGATCAGCTCAGCAAGATCTGGATTTTCAACACTATGGCGCTGGATAGTTATTTTTATCCACACGATGCCGATGTCATCGAAGTGATCAAAAACTTCTTTTACATCGTACATATTGGCAACGAAGGGGCGGCATGGGGAATGTTCTCAGGCCACGGCGAGATTCTCGCCCTATTCGCATTGATCGCACTCTCTGCGATCTACAAATTTCGCCACACACTCGAACTCCACCGCATACCAATGCAATACGCATTCGGCCTATTGATCGGCGGAGTAATCGGCAATCTGATCGACCGCCTAGTGCATGGCCATGTGATCGACTTTCTCGATTTCCATTTCGCATTCACCATTCCCTGGGTGCTGCCGACAGGCCGCTACCCCGCGTTTAACGTCGCAGACTGTGGCATCGTGATCGGCGTCTTCACCTACATCACCTTGAGCTTCTTTCAGGCCGAAGCCTCTGAAGATGAAGGTAAATGACGATTAACAATAGGTAGGCATCCACAATAAGACCCAATTCGAACTGACGTTCTCAGTATTTAATTTATCATCTGATCACCGAGGAATCAGTGCTCAGAGCAACCAATGCCTGTTCGAGTTCATTCGGGACATTATTGTTCGATTTCTTGCAGGCAACGACAACGGCACCAGCGATCGGGCTCATCAAAATATTCTGTATCTGAATATCCGGCTCTTCAATTTTAAGGGCGGCGCTTAGCTGGTCACGGAAGAGCTTAGACTGCTCGAGCAGTCCGCCCACTAGGATCAGCGGCGCGGGGCGGAGCTTCACTTTAACGTAAGTCGTGGAGATGGCCGCGACCAATTTGCGGACTGCATGATTCAGGATGTCGACTGCGTCACTGACTCTTTCCTGAGACAACTGTATCACCATCGGCGCAAGTGCAGCGATATGTGAATTGTTAATCTCGCCGGTCTTTAATTTACACAGTAGGTGCTCAGTCGTATTGCAGCTTAGCAGCTTTAAGACATTGCTTTGCCATGGCCCCGAGGGTCGACGTCCATCGGACTCTTGAAAAGTCATTTGCACGGCTTTTCGGCCAATCCAATAACCGCTGCCCAAATCGTCGAAGGCAGCCCCCCAACCTCCAGTTCGATGAATGATACCATCGGCATCGCGTCCCAAGCAAATCGAACCGGTACCAGCAACTAGCATTAGCCCTGGGCAATCACCAAGCGCCCCAATCAATGCGATGTGCGCATCGGAAGTCAGTATCGGGGGCTCAGAAGGCACTGGAATTAAGCTGCCTAAGATGTCGCGAATATCGTTTTTGTTATGAGCAGAAGCAGCACCCGCTAGACCAAAGCACGAAGCGACACACTCAATCTCATCGGGTAAGTTTATAAATGTCTGATCCAATAATTGCTGAAGAGTCCCCCGGAGCGCCTGACTACTTACTTGTTGAACATTTGACGGACCAGTCACAGCACGGCCGAGAATATGGCCGGACTCCGAAATAAGAAGACTGCGCGTGTGTGTGCCACCACCATCAATACCTAAATATGCTCTCATGATTTCGATTATACATCGATTCCCTCGGAACACTCAAGGCAGGTAATTTAAAAACCATTCAACGAGCCGACAGCAGCATATCAAATTTGACCGAAAGATAATTTTCGCAGACGCATTCATCCAAGAATTTACTACCCTAGGCACTGCATTCACTGCAGTTACCCTTTCAGATGCACGACTCATGCAGATCGCTTCGCTCCCACCCTACTTCATTGACCGAGTGTCACGCGTACGCGAAGAGGAGGTGTGGATTCAATTTAGTCCAACGCCTGACAAACTCTGCAGCTCACATCAAGCCACCCGCTAAGCCTACACGGTATCTGCGCCGCTGATGGAGTCTGAATACTACGAACTGCTATCAGTGGCCTGCTTTAGCAACTACTGGCATCATCGACGTGAGCGCAGGCTACTTTGCAAAAATTGTACTACTGTCACGAACCCAGCGAGCACTTCAGTAGCCACGTAAGTCGAGGCCGTCGCTCTGAACCATTAGTACGCGCTGGCCCATCTTTTTTTGAATGACATTAAAGTGATGCACTTCACCTGGAGTAATCAGCGAAATCGCCGCACCTGAGGCGCCAGCACGGCCGGTTCGACCGATACGGTGAATGTAGTCTTTTGGCGAACGAGGAAGTTCGTAGTTGATCACGTGCGACAGGCAATCGATATCAATCCCGCGCGCCAATAAGTCGGTAGACACCAACACCGCAACTCGCCCATCCTTAAACTTTTTCAGGGCATCGCGTCGCACGTTCTGCCCCATCTTAGAATGAATCGCACAGGCATTAATTTTATTTTTAAGCAATTTAGCAGCCACATTATCCGCCTTCTTGTGTGACGACACAAAGACCAGCACCTGCTGCAACTGCTCATGCTTGATCAGATAGCGCAGCAATACACCCTTGCGTTCTTCAGTCACAAAATAGCCCTCTTGGTGAATTTGCTCGAGCGACTCTCCCACTTCATCAATCTGCAACACTACAGGATCATTTAGGATCAGTCGCTGCATCGCAGATACATCCTCACTGAGCGTGGCCGAGAACAGTAAGTTCTGACGTTTGACGGGCAGCAACCGCAGCAGCTGATCCACCTCATCTTGAAAGCCAAGGCTCAATATCTTATCCGCTTCATCCAATACCAACGTCTGCACACTAGTAAGCCGCACAGCATTTTTATCGAGCAAGTCGAGCAGTCGACCCGGCGTCGCCACCAAGACATCCACGCGCCGCAAGGCCTGCATCTGCGTGTTGATCGAAACACCGCCATACACCGCGACGCAACTCACGCCGGCAGTCAGGCTCGGCAAGAATTCACGAAAGACCTGCGTCACTTGATCCGCCAACTCACGCGTCGGCACTAGAACCAACACTGTAGGGTCTCGATGTTGTGAGATTTGTGCCTCTTCCAGTTGCTGTAAGATTGGCAAAACAAAGGCCGCCGTTTTTCCCGAGCCGGTCTTCGCAATCCCTAGAACATCGTGATCTTTAAGGATCGCTGGAATCGCCGCAGACTGAATCGGCGTCGGCTGGGCATAGTCAAAGTGCGCCAGTGACTTAGAGAAGAATGGCGCAAGTCCGAATTGAGAAAATGGCATAAGCAAAATAATAATATGAAAGCGCTTGAAATAAATCATAGCAGCGGACTTCAAAGTTTATAGCAGAACTCAGAGATCAATCGATGTCGAAGTGTTTTCCACCCCGAATCGAAATCGGTTTCAGGTTAAGGAATGGCGCAGTCGTTCGCTACCACCATTCAAGTACAGTCAGCACTGCTGAGCAGAGTAGACCTCAGACAGGCTTATTGTAGCGACGTATCTGCGACACACCATCGAGCAAGTCGCAAACCGGCTCACTACCAGGAAACGCTTCAAAGCGCTCTGTTTGATGAAATTCCACGAGCAAACGCCGCGCATCTTCGGAATGCGCAGTGCGCACCAGTTTATAACTCAAAAAACCCTCGACCAAGGGAATTGGCCGCAGGTCTTTCGGTAAGACTCGATTAAAGTCCTATTGCTATTGATTATTTGATCCGACTTCGTTTTTCTCGCGATACCTTACAATCTTTAAGTCAGTAACTATATCGTAAATTTTAAGTGAATACATATCTCATCCTATCGTCGCTACTGACCTGCTTAACGGCCTCCTGCTATGCTGTTTTTATTATAACGACTAAAAAAAGGGATCAAGTCAGTCGCTGTTTTTTAAATTTCCTCATATTCGTGACGGGGTGGTCATTCAGTTACTTCCTGTGGCGTGTCTCCAGCAGTGAACATTATGCGGATTATTTTTGCCGATTACTGACGTGCTTTTCGATTTTACTCTCGGTTGCAGCGTATCATTTTTCGATTGTTTACGCTGGTGAAAGAGTAACCCGATCTCTACAATATGGCTATATCGGAGCATTTATTTTATGCCTACTGCTGCCATCAGGATTAATCATGCAAGGCGTATCGCCTAAATTTGGGCATCGTTATTGGCCAGATGCAGGTCCGTTATCTTGGTTATACCTGACTTACTTTTTCGGGTATTTATTAGCGAGTGCTGGGGTATTCATTAAAGCAAGGCGCCTCCATCTGGGCCAACATGCGACAGGACAAACTTTCATTTTATTTACCATCTTTTCTGCTTTCATTGGAGGTGCGACCAACTTTCCACTTTGGTATGACATTAATATTCAACCCTATGGGAATGTATTAAGTGCTGTATACCTTTTCCTGTGGGGACAAGGCTTATATAATAATCATGTATCCAAAAAAAATATTAGATTCTATAAAAAAATATTTAATCTAATCCTGTGCGCTTCTGGAACCTTGCTTTACCTACTAGTTATAACCCATCATTCCAGTAGGTTAAACACCCCCCTCTCACCCGGGTCGACCTGGATCCATGGCATCGGCGCATTCCTATTAATTGCTTTAACTTCCTGGGTCGTCTCCACCATTAAATATCAGGTCGAACGTGCACTAGAAGCTGTATTTCTAAATGAACCAACGATTGGTTTAACTAAGTTAAAAGAACTGCCGGCTAAATTTGCTGAATTTAATGACAACCTGTCGCTGCTTAACTTTGTTGCAAACAGCCTTGAGCAATTTGTTCCGACCCAAAATTTAGCAATTTTCACAAAAGAACCCGAAAGTGACAGCTATCGCACAGTGGCTAAGCGTGGTCACTTTCCCGATGCAGCGCCACTTCATGAGTTAGCCAGTAATGATCCGCTGATAAAATCGCTCACTAACAACCCAAGAGCCTTAGACATTAACAAAGTAACTAAGAGCATCGACCCGCCAGTTTATCAAAGCTTAGTTGATCTACGCAATGCATCGAATGTTTCGATGCTCATCCCGATTTTTTCAAATAAACAACTATTTGGTCTGATCTTACTCGGGCCACTTAAGAGCAAGCAAGATTGGGACAATCAAACGACTGCGATTTTATTCACTCTGAGTGCCCAAATAGGGATTCATTTTCGTACGATGGAATTGGAAAAAATCGTCGATCTGCGCAGTACCGAATTGGAACAGCGCAATGAACAACTACAGAAGGCACACATAGAAAAGCATAATTTCTTAACCAGTTTCAGCCACGAGATTCGAAATCCTCTCAATGGTATAATTAACATATCGCAACTGTTAGCTGAAGAAAAAGGCTTAACTAAAGTTCAATCCGAACTAATCGACTACCTCATTTCTTGCAAACAGCATCTAGAGCAATTAATTATACCCACGTTAGACTACAGCAGCCTCGAAGCTGGAATCTATAATTGTACTGAAGAAACGTTTGATATAAATATCATCCTCAAAAGTATAATAGCCATGCATACTCACCAGGCGAAAAGCAAGGGCTTGCAGATAAGCATGAGTACAACTGAAGTGCGGAATAACTGGATCGGGGCAGTCACTCCACTGAGGCAGATACTCATCAACCTGACATCTAATGCGATTAATTATACCACCAGCGGGTCTGTGAGCTTACAATTGAGCTATCAGCAGCTTGATGATAATATCACTGCTACTTTCCTTATCTCAGATACCGGGCCAGGAATTTCAACTGACCGGCATAAAGACATATTCGAGCCACTAACTCGCCTGACAGAAAACCAAAATAGTCAACCAGGCTCTGGAATGGGGCTTTCGATTTCTCGAAGGATTGCGCAAACCCTGCAAGGCACACTGAGCCTCAAGGAATCCAGCCCTGCAATTGGCAGCGTCTTCGAACTAACACTCCCTTTCAAATTAGGTGCGTCCATTGATGTAAATATCAGACCCAGCACCACTCCGCAAATTCTTAACGACAAAAGAGTCTTGCTTGCGGATGATATGGATTTCAATCGCTACGCCTATCGTATTTTACTCGAGAGAATGGGCGCGATAGTCTCAGAGGTATGTAACGGTCAGCAGGCATTAGAGAAACTACAATCTGAACACTTCGACGTGGTTATATTAGATATTAATATGCCCATGATGAGTGGCATCGAAGTTGCCCGAGAATATTTTTTAACGCCCACAATCAATCCCCCTGTATTCATCGCATATAGTGCTCTAAATGATAAAGAAACTGCAGATAATTGTCTAAATACAGGGTTTCACCACTTCATCGAAAAACCTCTCACAAATGAAAAACTACGCCTTCTGTTTAACTCGAAAGAATTTAACTCGAAAGAATCTAAGTCGATTCCACCTCAAGGCGATTTGCTAGATTATCTCGGAGGGGGCGATAGCGCTAAGGTTGCGCAGCTAAACAAACGCTATCGGCAGTCGTTCAACCATGGTCTAGCAGAACTAACCAAGCTTATTAAACAAAGAGAACAGAGTGAAATGCATAGCTGCATGCACAAGCTACGGGGCCTTGCATGCCTGCAAAATAATACAAATGAAATGAGGATACTGGACGAGATGTCAGTTTTGATCGCAGCAAATGCGTTACCGCATAAATATACCGAACTACTCGACCAATTAAAAAATTCTGTCACCGATAATGCGGTTTCTGTAAGTAATTAGGCCACGCCGCAATTGGCGATTATAGGCATTCTAGTCGAACCCTCGCGACGCGATGCATACATACCTTAAAGCCCTCTAGCCTGCATCAATCAGTTGCTTCAATAGCTGATCCAGCATCGCAGGATTTGCCTTACCTTTTGTGGCTTTCATCACGGGGCCCTTCAAGGCGTTCAGCGCCTTCTCGTTGCCATCTTTATACTGACCGACTGCTTTGGCATTGCCGGCGATCGCTTCGCGGCAGAGGGCTTCGATCTCGCCGCTATCGTTGCTTTGCTTTAGGCCCTTTTTTTCGACGATGGCGTCGGGCATCTCGCCGCTGGCAAACATTTCAGTAAAGACTTCCTTACCGATCTGTTTAGAGATGACGCCTTCATCGATAATCTTGGCCAAAGTGCCAATGTGGGCAGGTGTCAATTTCGAGCGGGTCACACAATGCGCGCTTTCGCCATGCTCGGAAACCGCAGAGAGTTCGCGCAGTAAATCGTTGGTGATATAGTTGGCGATCACCTTGGGTGCGTTGTGCGTCTCTAGCGCAGTTTCGAAGAACTCACTGAGCACGCGGTTTTGGCAGAGCACTGAAGTGATTGTAAATGGTAGGCTAAAGTCTGTCTGATAGCGGCGTTGTTTGTCCAATGGACGCTCCGGCAGCTCGGCTTCGAGCTCGGCCACGCGGGCACGATCCATCTGCACGGGCATCAGGTCAGGATCTGGGAAATAACGGTAGTCGTGCGCCTCTTCCTTGCTGCGTAGCGAGAAGCTGATGGCTTTGTCGACATCCCAGCGGCGGGTCTCTTGCGTGATCGTACCGCCCTCTTGCAGAATCTCAGTCTGACGTTCGATCTCGTATTCGATCGAGGCCTTGACATTGGACATGGAGTTGAGGTTTTTCATCTCAGTGCGGGTGCCGAGCTTATCGGAACCGACTGGGCGGATCGAGACGTTAGCGTCGCAGCGCATTTGGCCTTTCTCCATATCACAATCAGAGATGCCCGCATAGATGATCATATTGCGCAGACAGTTGAGAAAAGCGACGGCTTCGGTGGACGAGCTCATGTCAGGCTCAGTCACGATTTCAGCGAGTGGAACTCCTGCGCGGTTAAAATCGATTACGGTATCGAAGGCCTCGTGTGTGAGCTTGCCAGGATCTTCTTCAAGATGAATACGATTGAGGGTTACCCAACGGTGCTCGCCCTCAACATTGCGCGATGGTCCTGGTAGTTCGATCTCGACCTTACCACCGATGCAAAGCGGCTCTTCGTTTTGCGTGAGCTGGTAGTTCTTCGGTGAGTCCGGATAAAAATAGTTCTTACGATCCCACTTGCAGACTGCGGCGATCTCGCAGCCGAGCATGAGCCCGAGCTTGGCGCACTGCTCGATGGCGGCGTGGTTGAGCACTGGCAGCGTGCCGGGCAAGCCAAGCACCACGGCGTCGGTTAGCGTATTGGGCGCAGCACCATAATGATAAGGTGCGGCGGTAAACATCTTGGTGCGGGTTTTAACCTGCACGTGAATTTCGAGTCCGATGACTGCTTCGTATTCCATACTGGAGTAGTGACGCGCTTCGCGCGAAGTGATGGTGAAAGTGAGAGTGGCTTAGGTTGCGTGAGTTTAAACCGCAGAGTTCGCGGAGAGCGATAAGTGAAACTAGTAAGAATTAAGAAAAAGTGAAAGTTAAGGCTCAAGTGTTTCGCACTCTTCACTATCACTTTCACTCGTCACTCTATAAAGCGGGAACCGCTTTGTAGTAGTCGTGCGCTTGCTCGAAGGCATTCGCGACGGCGAACATTTCGGCTTCGCCAAAGGCTTTACCGATGACTTGCAAACCAATCGGCAGACCGCTTTCGGTAAAGCCGCTGGGCACGGAAATCGCCGGCAAGCCAGCGAGATTGACGGAGATGGTGTAGATGTCGCTCAGGTACATGGCGAGTGGATCATCGGCGCGCTCACCGCGCTTGAACGCTGGTGTCGGCGAGGTCGGTGTAAGGATCGCGTCGACTTGCTCAAAGGCGGACTCGAAGTCGCCAAGAATTAAACGACGGACTTTTTGCGCGCGCAAATAGTAAGCGTCGTAGTAACCGGAACTCAGCACGTAGGTGCCAAGAATGATGCGGCGCTTCACTTCATCGCCGAAGCCTTCGCCGCGGCTCTTAGTGAAGAGAGTGAGTGCATCCTTCGCCTCTTCGCTGCGGTGCGAGTAGCGCACACCGTCGAAGCGAGCCAAGTTGGAAGAGGCCTCCGCAGTTGCCACGATGTAATAAACTGGCACGGCCAACTCGGAATGCGGCAGCGAAATATCAACGATCTCGCAGCCTTGGCTCTTATACCAGTCGATGGCTTGCTCGATATTAGCCTTCACCTCAGGGTCGATTCCTTCAGCAAAGAATTCACGCGGCACGCCAAGTTTCCAAGGGCCTTTCTTTTCCTTAAGAGCTTGCGCGTAATTGGTGTCACCTTGCGGCGCGATCGAAGTGGAATCGAGTGGATCTTTGCCGAGCATCGCTTGCAACAGCAAAGCAGCATCTTCGACGGTGCGCGCAAAGGGACCGACTTGATCGAGCGACGATGCAAACGCGACCAGGCCGTAGCGAGAAATGAGTCCGTAAGTGGGCTTCATGCCGACCACACCGCAAAGCGCGGCAGGTTGACGAATCGAACCACCCGTATCGGTGCCGAGGGTAGCGATCGCCTCGCCAGCTGCCATCGCAGCGGCACTCCCACCGGAGGAACCACCGGGGATGGTATCGAGGTCCCATGGGTTGCAGGTAGTATGGTAAGCGGAATTTTCTGTGGAGGAGCCCATCGCAAACTCGTCCATATTCAGGCGCCCCCAGATCACGGCACCGGCCTCGCGCAACTTGACGATACAAGTCGCGTCAAAGGGAGAGACATAGTTCTCGAGCATCTTGGAAGCGCAGCGCAGCGGCTGATCCTTAACGGCGAGCGTGTCTTTGATGCCGATGGGAATACCATCAAGCGGCCCAAGGACCTTGCCAGCCGCGCGGCGCTGATCAGAAGCCTGCGCTTGCGCGAGTGCGTCGTCGGCGTCGGACGAGAGGAAGGCTCGCACTTGGCCGTCGACTGCTGCGGTGCGATCGATCACTGCTTGAGTGATGGCAACCGAGGTCGTTTGACCCGCAGCGAGCATCGCGGCGAGTTCGGAAATAGTTTTGAAATGGAGATCGGACATGCGACAAAAAAACTCAGGTCATGTGTAACTTGAACCACGAATGGACACCAATTAGCACGAATATTTTTTAGAAATTATATATTAAAAATGAAAGTCCAACCAAGGATACTACAGTCACTCACCATGTATGATTCGTGTGTATTCGTGTCCATTCGTGGTTTTACTAGAATAGAGTGCACTTATTCGACGACTTTGGGCACGACGACTTGATTGTCGCGTTGCTCGGGAGCCATATTGAGCAACACTTCGGGTGCGTAAGTTGGGCCGGGCTCATCGCCTTCGCGCCAGACGTTGAAGACACGATGTGCGTGGGCCATCGGTTCGACGCCTGCGACATCGACAGCGTTGAGCTTGTCAAAGTAGCCGAGAATGTCGTCGAGCTGGGTGCCGAGCTTGGACTTTTCGGCGTCGGAAAGATCGAGCCGCGCTAGGTTGGCGACGTAGTCGATATCAATGTGTGGTGTTTCGCTCATTAGAGACTGAGGGTGGAGGTTTCGCTGAGAGTGACTAAGTGTGATTCAATTGATACTGTACACGCAGGCACCGCACAATAAATCACAGCAAAAAATGACCCCATAGACAAACAGCCTCGAGCGCCTCGCGCAACTAAGAATCGCTGATCAGCGGCTAAAACCTGAGCACGCCGACGCCGTGCCAGCGTAGCGTAAGCAACAGCACGCTGTTTCGAGCGATTTTTCGCGCTTAAGTTCGTGCCATTTAGTTCTGTCGATCCTGACCATACAGCTAACGAACACTGAGTGTTATCCGCTAGATTGAACCGACGTTATCTAATCGGATACACATAGGTACTTCGCACTGATTATTCAACTGCCAAGGCCGCAGTGGAGTACGGGTTCTTACCATTTGCCTGGCCGCGCATGTCCATCACTTCTGGGTAGCTTTCGAGAAAGTTGTTTTCGTCGATCAGATTGATAAAGTAATGGCTGGTACCTGCAGGCAACTGCGCGACGACCTTGGAACCAGGCAACAACTCTGCGGGTTGACGAAACCACTCCTCGTACCGCTCGCCGCCATTTAAGGTGTAGAGCAAGTTGGCACGCACCACTTTGGCACCGTGCTCCTGGTAGCTAAATTCGACCCGGTCGCCCTGCTGCGTATGTGAATTGATCGTGCAGACCTTGTCCTTATTCGGCAACGGGTGCATGAAGTCGGGATTGTAATACGGGTAACTCGCTTCCATTTCGGTGAGTATCTTGCTGAGCTTCGCATTCAGCGCCTGCGCTTTTTCGGGCATGGCATCAGCCAGATTATTGGCTTCTTCAATATCGCTGCGGGTTGGCTCACCGGCCTGCGTCTCATACAGGCGATAGAGTTCTAACTCGGGGGCATGCTGATTGCCCACGTGATCATAATTGCGCACCAGCTTCCAATCGCCGACACGAATCGTGCTTTCCAAGGCGATACTGTTGGGAAAGTGCCAGACCATGGTGTCGCGCACCTGGCCATTCGCTTCGTGCACCAGTTCTGGATTGGTCGGATCGTTGGTTAACAAGGCACTCAGATCCGCACCGTCCAAGTGCTTTTCGGCAGGCCGTTCGATTCCAGCCAGCGCCAAAATGGTCGGGTAAAAATCGAGCCCATTGACCAACACATCAGACTGCACATCGGCGACAATCCCCGGGCCGCGAACAATCAACGGCACACGCGTGCCGCCTTCCATCGCGGAGATTTTGCCGCGGGCCAGCGGAAAGTTGTCGGTAATAATCTCGCCCGGATGCCGCTCCATGCCGCCATTATCCGAGGTGAAAATCAAATAAGTATTTTCGCGCAAGCTATGTCCCGGCCAGCGGGGATCCTCGGTCACATCGAGATACTTAAGCAGACGGCCGACATAGTAGTCCAACTCCTCGACCATCGCACAATAAAATGGGTTGGATTGCCCCTCACCTGTCCACTCAGCAGGATTTTCCGGCAGTTCGACGCCGAGTTTCTTAACATACTTCTGCAGCAACGCTTCGCTTCGCGTATGGATCGGCGTATGCACCAGCCAAGTCGCATAATAGAGGAAGAACGGTTGATCCGCGTGCTCCGCAATGAACTGTATGGCGTCTTCACTGTTCTGATGATAAGGGAAACCATTTTCATCCAACCGGTAAGGATCGCCCTCCTCGGCCGTAGCAAAGCCTGTCATGCGATGTGGGCGCATGCGTGCCGTGGTGCCGAGGTTGTGCCGTGTCCAATCAAAGCCCTGATCCTCGGGCTGCGGATACGCATTATGATTAATCGCCATATGCCACTTTCCGCAATGCCCGGTCGCATAGCCATTCTGCTGCAGCACACGCGCCAGCGTCAGTTCGCCCTCTGGCATGCGTCCGCTATACCAAGGTGGCATCATACGGTGCTGCTCCTTGTTATACGGGGTCGGTGGCCCGCCACCCACTACGTGCGTCTTCTGCGCACGCGCCGGATGGTTGCCACTCATGATCGCACATCGCGTCGGGGCACATGTCGGCGCCGGCGAATACGCCTGCCAAAACAGCACGCCCTCTTTGGCGAGCGCATCGATATTAGGCGTCTCCATCGGCGAAGGCTCGTCGATGTCGTAGCATTTCACATCTTGCCAGCCAAGGTCATCAGTCAGCAGTAAAATTACATTGGGCTGCGCAGGCCGCGACGCCTCAGTCGCAGCACACAACGGTGCAGACAAAGCAGCCGTAGCCAACACAACACAGATTATAGCAAATTTAGAGCAATTCATCGCTATTACTGAACCACCTCAGATCGGAACCGCAAGCTGTATGTTAATTCTAACAATAGCACTATTTAAAAACGACGCAGGCCGATCAACTAGCGTTTATTCACAAACGCTCTCCCTGCCTCAGCCCACTCTAATTCGCGGTGAAGCCAATCACTCGCAACGCCGTGCCACCAGGCTGGATACGTCCTGCCCGATTTTCTAAAATCTCCAATTCGAGAGTATGTTGACCTGCCGGCAACTCATTGAAAAACATCACCGTCATAGGATAGTTGAAGCCACTGAAACGATGCAGCGTATCGATCTCTTTGCTGTGCTGGCCATCCACTGTGCAACGGATGATGGCCGAATCTTTTCCTGCCAGTAGATAGGCGCCAATCGCTGTACCGCTAAACTCAATCGTCAGCTTGGCGTGCGCCGCAG
>JAFMHF010000009.1:41627-42730 GCA_017854655.1 Puniceicoccaceae bacterium
CGCGCTTGGGCGATGATGCCCTCCATGCCACGCAGTGCCCCACTAGCATCCTGATACGCGTCTTGATCGTCATTCACGGCGAACTCGACAAATAACATATCCAGCGGACCTTGGCTCAACACGTCACGCTGTAAACGAAAGGCACCCGTGTCTGAACAGGTCGAGCTGATGCCTGCCTGAGTAAAGGTGAATACTGTATCCGGAAAGCGGTTACGCAACATGGCGCAGACTTTGGGGCGATAACCATTCATCTCGGTAATCGAACCACCAATAAAGGCGACATGGCCGCGCTTGTTCTGTTCGAATTGAATGCGGCTATTGTTGAAATTACCGCGTAAGGTAAAGTTGTCGTCACTGACAATTTTCTCGGCACTGAGCGCTGCCTTGCCGCCACTGTGGCACAGCACAAAATCAACAATTGGTTGCGGGTCTTTCAAGGAGTGCGGATGGTGGCCGACGCTCGGCTTATGGATCACCTCGAAGGTGCCTCCCAGCTTTTTGTAGCGCGCTTCGGCGATAGCGGTATTTTCCGCCACCGGTACGACCTCGTCCACATCGCCAACGACATGCAAGATCGGGATACCAGCTTTGGCAATGGCAGACAGATTATCCAGTGGATTGCCTTGATAGGCCATCGCCTGACTCTCGGTCATTTTATATTGCTTGAGGCAGTTTTTCCAGTCGTTCGGACTACCGACTCCACTGCCCTTACCACCGGGCCAGCTCTTGAAATCCATCACCGGCGCATCGGCATAGATTGCCGCCACTTTCTCAGGATTGGCCGCCGCCCAGTTGTAAACTATCAACCCGCCCCGCGACATGCCTTCCAACACTGCACGGTCGGCGAAAAGGTGCTCAAAGCGTAAATAATCATAAAAATCATCCCAGCGTTTAAGCGCTGCTGGACTACCTAAGAGACCAGTCACTTTACAATAAACGACGTGATAGCCTTGCTCCAGCATCGCGATGTCAAACTGCGGTTGATGGCCCCAGAAAACCGCGCGCCACACCCAAGGCTTGCCGTCGGCGACCTGCTTCGGCACCACGACCCGGTTGCCACCATTCACATACATGTCGAAGCCATGCCACTGCTGTTTTTGCCC
>JAFMHF010000082.1 GCA_017854655.1 Puniceicoccaceae bacterium
TTGCCCGATCAGCCGAACCTCTACCATCATGATGGGCAAATCCTTGAGGAAGACTTCGTGTATGGCTCGTTTCAGATGAGCCGCATGGCACATGCCGGTGTGAGCTGCAAAGATTGCCACAACCCACACACACTTAAAACAATCTTACCGATTGAGAACAACCTGCTTTGCATGCGTTGCCACTCTGGCGGGGTTGAGAATGCGCCAATCATCGAACCCATTGCCCACAGCTTCCACAGCGAAGGCAGCACGGGTAATATGTGTGTGAATTGCCACATGTCGAAAACCACTTACATGCAAGTCGACCCTCGCGGCGATCACGCATTTCTTTCCCCAGACCCACTGCTCACCAAAGAGCTCGGCATCCCCAACGCCTGCAACAAATGTCACACAGACGAGAGTGTCGATTGGGCGGTCGAATGGTCAGAAAAATGGTACGGCGAGAAGATGGTCGATCACCGCCAGCGCAAGCGTGCCCGAATTATCGCAGCCGCTCACAACTTCGATCCAAGCGCCCTACCAAAGCTACTCGAGCTGTTAAAAGACGAAGACCTGCCTGGTTGGCGCGCTGCCTATACTGGCCTGCTCGGCAACTACCTGCCCAATCAATCTGTGGTTAACGTGCTCAAAGCACTGCTCAGCGACGCCAACCCGATGGTCCGCAGCCGTGCAGTCGGCATACTAGGCAGCGCTGGTCAGGCCGATGCCGCAATTGAAACGCTCGCCGACAGTTCACGCAGCGTCCGTCTCGCAGCAACGCGTGGCATCGCCGCCAACCAATCGATTCCCGATCCTGTCGCCAAGCAAGAATGGGAGGAATATAACGCATTCAACACCGATCGCCCACAAACCCTGCTGATGCTTGCAAATGAGGCAAATCGCGAAGGGCGCAGTGCAGACACTCAAAAATATGTCGAGCGCGCGATCCTAATGGATCAGCTTAACCCAGAGATGTATCATCAAGCTGCGATTTTACTGAGCGGTGCGGGCCTCAATCAAGCCTCCCAAAAAACACTGTATCTGGGCTGGGAGTTAGCGCCAGAAAACCCTTCCTTCCCATACTCACTGGGACTGCTCGCAGCTGAGCAACAAGATCTCGAAAGCGCAGCCGGATTTTTAGAAGAGACCGTCGCCATCCAGCCTAGCTTCAGCCGCGCGTGGTATAATCTTTCACTCGCATACGGGCAGCTCAACCGCCCCGAAGATGCCGCTCGTGCGATGCAACGCGCACAAGCTGGGCAATAAACAAATCTCGACTCTCTCACAAAGCACATCCACAACGCACCGATGAAACTCAAACAGGGACAAATCTGGAAAAACGAAACCGGCTACATACGCATTGTTGAATTAGAGCGCCTCAGTGTAGACTTTAAAATGATGGAGGACCCGTTCACTAGAGATGGTACGCATAAGCAACTCACCAAGAAAGAGTTCTGTCGCTTGATTAAAGACGCCACGCTGGTTGAGGAAGGTTAATGTAGAAGCGACACTCTGGTCGCTTTACTCAGGCTCAAACAAAGCGACAAGAGTGTCGCTTCTACGCACGGCAATGTATTGCCGTGGAGGGCAGTTCCGTCGTTACCGCCAACGTGAGTGAACGAATCAAGCGGCTTCCCTTAGGTGGCCGACCAACGGCACATACGGGGCCCGTTCGACGATACGGCCAAGCAGCTAAAGCAACTTGGCTACGTAAAAAAATCCCTTGCACGGCAATGACGGAGCATTGCCCTCCAAAAAAACAGAGTTACCGGCAACAAAAAGCCGGGGCCGATGCGTCCCATACAAATGCATGCTGCGCACCACCCTCGGCAAATTCATTTAAGCGTTTAGCTTACTGACCGACCTTAACTGGCTTCAAGTTCCAGATCTGTTCGGCGTATTGGCCAATTGTGCGATCGGATGAGAACTTACCCATTTTTGCGGTGTTGATGATCGCCATCTTCGCCCAACGCTGCTTATCACTGAATGCCTTATCCACCTCTTCCTGAGCGCGAATGTAGTCGGCATAGTCAGCTAAGCAGAGATATGGATCTCCACCTTCTAGCAGGCTACTGCAAAGCGGTGCAAAGGCATCTTTTTCTCCTGGTGTGAAGTAGTCAGAACGCAACCAATCGATCACGGATTTCAACTCCCAATTACTATTGTAATAATCATATGGGTTATAACCTTGAACCTTCAACGCTTCGACCTCATCGACCGTGTGTCCGAAGATGAAGATATTCTCCTCACCGACTTCTTCACAAATCTCGACATTCGCACCATCGAGGGTGCCGATCGTCAGCGCACCATTGAGCGATAGCTTCATGTTACCAGTGCCAGATGCTTCCTTACCCGCAGTCGAAATCTGCTCAGACAAATCGGCGGCTGGAATCATCTTCTCGGCCATAGTGACACGATAGTTTTGCGGGAAGACGACCTTGATCTTATCGTTGATCCGCGAGTCGTTGTTCACCTTCTCAGCAATTTTGTTGATCGCACGGATAATGTTCTTCGCCAATGCGTAGCCAGGCGCAGCCTTCGCACCAAAGATAAATACACGTGGATTCATTTCGTAAGCTGGATCGTTCAGTAGACGACGGTACAGCGTCAGAATATGCAGTACGTTTAGGTGCTGACGCTTGTATTCGTGCAGACGTTTAATCTGCACATCGAACAGTGCGTCCGGGCTAATCACTGTGCCAGAGTCCTCCAATACGAAATCAGCAAATGCTTGCTTGTTTGCACGCTTGATGTCCATGAAGCGCTTCTGAAATTTGGTATCATCGGCAAACTGTGCAATACCCTCTAGTTGATTGAGATACTTCGGCCATTCTGGACCGACTTTTTCTGTGATCAGTTCACTGAGGCGAGGATTACAAGCCAACAACCAGCGACGTGGTGTAATACCATTGGTCATGTTGATCAACTTGTTCGGATACAATTCGTGGAATGTCGCGAACAGATTCTTCTTTAGCAAATTGGTGTGCAATGCCGCGACACCATTCACCTTAGTCGAACCAACGACAGAAAGGTACGCCATGCGAATCATCTTCGGGTAACCTTCTTCGATGATCGAAAGCTCAGCCTTCTTCGCACCATCGCCCGGCCACTTAGCCTCAACTACTTTTTCAAGGAACTGTGAGTTAATCTCGAAGATAATCTCTAGATGACGCGGAAGGACTTTTTCAAAGAGTGGTACGCTCCACTTCTCTAACGCCTCAGGAAGAAGCGTATGATTCGTGTAGTTACACGTTTTGTTGGTAATTGCCCACGCATCATCCCAATTCAGACCATGATCATCGATAAGCAAGCGCATCAATTCAGGAATCGCAATCGCAGGGTGCGTGTCATTCAGTTGAATCGCATTGAAATCAGGGAATTCGGCCCAATCGCTGTGATTGGCCAGGTAGCGACGCATGATATCTTTCAACGAGCAACTCACAAAGAAATACTGCTGCACAAGGCGGAGCTCTTTACCATTTTCAGTCGAGTCATTCGGATACAACACCTTGGAGATCGACTCACTCATAGCCTTTTCGCGAACCGCTTCGACGTAGCCACCTTCATTGAAAATGTTGAAATCGAACTCGCTGGATGCTTTCGAATCCCACAGGCGTAGGAAATTAACCGTTTCGGCTCCGTAACCGACGATTGCGATATCATATGGCACCCCTTCGATCGTCTTCTGATCGACCCACACCGGACGGAATCCACCCTTGTCATCCATGTGATGTTCGACTCGACCATACAGTTGCACTTGCTGTGCGAAGTTTGGCCGCATGACTTCCCAAGGGCAGCCTTTTTCCATCCAAGCATCTGGATGTTCAACTTGGTAACCGTCTTTGAACTCCTGGCGGAACAGACCAAACTCGTAATGGATACCATAGCCAATCGCTGGCAGATCCAGCGTTGCGAGGGAATCAAGGAAACACGCGGCCAAGCGACCGAGGCCACCATTACCGAGGCCCATGTCGGCCTCTTCGTCAGCGATCGCGCTAAAATCCTGGCCAAGCTCACCGAGCGCATCACGTGTCTGCTCAAACAAGCCAGAATTGTGTAGGTTATTCACCAACAAACGGCCCATCAAATACTCCAAACTCAAATAGTAAGCACGACGCACTTTTTTCTCATGATGCACCGCTTGAGTCTTCATGAAGCGGTCCAGTACGCGGTCACGCACCGCATAGCAGGTCGCTGTCCACCACTCGTCCTGACTAGCTTTTTCAGGGTGGCGCGCCAGGGTAAAACGTAAGTGATTGAGAATCGACGTCTTGATTGAGTCGGTCGTAGTCGCCGTACTAAAGCGGAAAGATGGCTCAGGCGCCTTGCTTGCTGATCCGCTGTTGGCAGCGGTTTTTTTAGCAGCAGATTTAGCCGTTTTCTTAGCTGTTGTGGTCATAATATGGGTGTCTGTGTAAAATTGGCGAAAAAGATGTCCTCAAGTCTTGAATCGGATCCATTAAAGCGAGCAAAACGTAACTATTTCCGAAGCAGTTGAAAGCGATAAAGCAAAAAAGAGGCCAGTTCTTCGAAAAAGTTGAAGGCAAACAAGTCGCAATGCCGATTCTCAGACAACTACAAATCAAATTGTGCGCGTTCAACAGTTTACAAAAGCCTCGGTTTGTCTCTGCGCAAGGACAGAGGACAGGAGATAAAGCCAGAGCCCCCGCGATTCAACGCCGCGAGCAGGTCCAATCTAATGCATGGAAACGACGGAGCGTTTCCCTCCAGCTCACTCGCCGCTGGCGAGCACGCACGGCAACAGCGCCGCATCTTTCATTCCGTGAATAATTTTCTTATCTGCTGGGCACAAAGTAGCGAGCACACCCTGTAGCTCCGCGTGTTGCGCTGTTTCATCCACGAAATAATACGGGCACAGCCGCACGCGGCCCTCCATCTGATAGACACTGCCATCGTCTCGATAGACAGGATGCGACAAACGCCGCGGCTTCGCGTAGGCCTGCAAAATATGCAGCGAGGTATCAGCCATTGCCACCGCTTGTTGAATCGCACTATCCCAGTCGGCCTTTGACGAGTCACTCCCGAGTGTCACACTGCGTGCGCCCCAAGCAGTCTCATGAAACCCGCTAATCTTGATAATCAAATTGCGCTCTTTCTTGCTGGCATCGGCTAATTGCGACCAGCGGGTCATTGGCTTACCACCAATCAGTGGCGCGTCGAGTACCGCATTCGGCGGCAAGTCGACTGGATCCATCACCCAAGTCTGTGGAATCACTCGCTTGAGCACTCGATACGAGGTCTTCGACAAATGCTCTTTCCAGAAATCTTCCAACATGTGGTGGTGGAATAGCGCCAAGTTCAATTTCTCCTCCTGAAACGGCCGCATCGGCGGCGTCAGACTCAGTTGCGAATCGCACCCTGCGGTTAACAAATGTTCGGCGATCGATACATTCGCCAAGTCAAACAGCTCCCAGAAGCGATAAATCACATCCACCTGTTGTGGCTCGCCATCCAACGGCACACAAATCGTGTCGCCGAGTGGTATCGCATCGTCAGTATGATGCACGTGCACACGCCGCCCAGTTGCTCGCAGTTGCTCGGCGATCCATTCCATCTCTGGGCGATAAGTCGCAGCCTCATCACTGACTAAAATTGCGATATAAGGCGCCATCACACCCGGGGCACGACTACGCAGCGCCTGATAAAACGCTTCAATCATGTCCTGCTCGCCCGCACCGATCAACGCATCCGCATGCACGCCTGCATAGAGGCGGTTTAAAAATGCCGTCAGCCCGATGCCACCCGGCACCGAGTCGATCTCGGTCAGCGCGAAACCATTATCGGTCATCAATAGGTCTGGGCGCACCACCATCGGCGTCGAGCCACGCAGCGCCTTCGAGCGCGCATGTTCAATTAGCGCTGTTGGCTTACCACGATCGAGATACTCAGCCACCCACGGCGCTTTCAACTCACGATTACGCAGCAAATTTTTATCCGTCGCCGAACGCAGATACAAGGTCTCATGCGCACGGTAAAAATCGTAACAAGCTTGGCCGATCAATTCGATCTCAGCCACCTGTTTCGCATCCAGCGGAAACGCCACTGGCGAGGTGCGCCAGGTCTTATTTTCGAATAAGCTCTGCTCCGAAAAAGTCTGTTGCACCGCCTCGAAGCTCAAGCCTGCCACACTGTCGGCTGAATTACTCATTACCAAATTCTCGCTCTGCAGCTGATACCCGCGAAGTCGGGCCACCGGCGCGCAACCAAGCATGAATAAACGGATCCAGCGCGCCATCCATGACCGCTTGAATATTACCAGACTCTACGCCAGTGCGTAGATCCTTAATCATTTGATACGGCTGAAAGACATACGAGCGGATCTGATTACCCCAAGCAATGTCACCCTTCTCGCCATAGAATTTCTCGATTTCGCTGCGCTTCTCATCCTCCTGTTTTTCATACAGCCGGGATTTCAAGGTGCGCATCGCAGAGGCCTTATTCTTGATTTGAGAACGGTCATTCTGACAAGTCACCACAATCCCACTCGGGATATGTGTAAGCCGCACCGCGGACTCCGTCTTATTAACGTGCTGCCCCCCCTTACCACTCGCACGATAGACATCGGTGCGAAGATCCGACGGATCGACTACAATATCGGCATCGTCTTCCAACTCGGCAATCACATCGACCGAAGAGAATGAAGTATGACGACGGGAAGCCGAATCAAATGGGCTGATGCGCACTAACCGGTGCACCCCACGCTCTGCCTTGGCATAGCCAAATGCATTTGGCCCGGAAATTCGAATCGTAGCGCCACTGATACCTGCTTCTTCCCCAGGTGAAAGATCTAGAACTTCGACAGTAAAACCTGCTTGTTCGCCCCAGCGCGAATACATGCGAAAGAGCATATCGGCCCAGTCGCAGGACTCCGTGCCGCCCGCCCCGGCATGCACCGTGAGCAAAGCATTACAGCCATCATTCGGGCCGCTCAAGAACGATGCCAACTCCAGCTCATCAAGCTTAGGCTGCAGACGCGCCAATGTATCGAGCACCTCCTGTTGATACGATTCTGCATCGGGATCGTCAGCCATCTCATCGACGAGTTCCAGCATTGCAGCAAGATCATCTAGTTCAGCCCGAAATGCTTTGGACGGATTCACTGTAACCTTTAAGCGATTCGCCTCGGTGATCACCTTTTGCGCAGCAGTTTGGTCACCCCAAAAGTCAGGGTTTGCCATCATAGCCTCTAGCTCAGCGATACGAGTCGTCTTGGTATCACCGTCAAAGATACCTCCAAATATGGCCGGCACGACGGGTCACTTCTTGGATTTGCGAGCGCAGTTCTGGAGTAATCAAATTCATAAGCTAAGATAGGAACCAAGATCGACAGAGATAAAGCACAAAATCGCGCAGCTCTGACTCACTGCCCACTTTTCGGCGAACCTTCAAGCTCATCCGCCGCCGCCTCTGTCGTGCCGTATTTCGCAAGCGTGTAGATGAATAAATCCTCCACCTTCTTACGCGCCCAAGGTGTCTTACGTAAAAACTTCAGACTGGATTTGACCGATGGGTCTTCGTTAAAGCAGCGGACCTCGATACGACCGCCTAAGCCCTCCCATCCATAATAATCCGAGAGACTGGTAACAATCTGCTCTAGCGTGTAGCCGTGTAAAGGATTCTTAGGTTGTTCGTAGTTCATGCACTTTAGTCTGCCGCGTAATCAAATTAAACGCGAAACGTGCCACATCCACGCCGAGATGTGAAGGTTCAAATCAGAGTAATCCACATAACAAGATCGACGTACTAGCAGCAATACCAGTTGCAGCCACTACCTAGAAAGGACTGCGGGCTGATACTGTTGAGGTACTCTGACTCAAAATCGTCCAAGCACGTCCCAGAGAACTTGGGGTATTCAGGCTGCATTCCACATTTCGCAAAAAATAGCCTATAAATTGGTATTGTCCCCGCAATGATGTAAGCTACTCTATGCTTTTTATGTGTTTGTCAGACAACAGATTTACCTCCCCTCAAAAGAGTCGATACGTCGGCATCCTCGTTATCACTAGTTTAATCCTAGCTCCGCTCTTTGTACATGCGGACACAGACACGCATTTCGTGCCCAGTGCCAGCCCACTGGTCACTGAAGGCTATGCGCAACTCGAAGGCGGACAGCCTGCAAAAGCCTTGATCTCATTTGAGCAAGCGCTGCAGACCGACGCCAAGAATCTCTCAGCACGACTCGGGCAAGCCATGATCTATGCCGAGCAAGAGCGCCACCAAGAAGCCTTCGACTCATACGATGTGATCGTGCAGCACTATCCACAACATGCGTTCGCGTGGAATGGCCGCGGTCTCGCCGCCTTTAACTTAGAGGACTTCGACACGGCACTCACCTCATTTCAAATGGCTATTGTCGATCAGCCAGTAAATGGATTTTTTTACGAATCATTGGCATGGACACAAATGTGCCGTGGCGAATTTGTCGACGCAGCTGAGTCCGCAAAAAAGGCTTCGCTTATGTATACCCGCAAAGGTGAAACATCCGCATATCCTCTGCTAATTGCCTACTTCTCATACCATGAATCAGGCGATGCCCAGAACGCTCTGCGCACACTCGCATACGCCAACAAAAATAAGCCAGTCAATCAATGGCCCGCTCCAGTGATTGATTATTTAAGCGAGAAAATAGGCGAAGCCGATCTCATCAGTTTTGTCACCAATCCCGCCGAAGAAACCGAAGCGCACACTTACATTGGGCTTTACCTGCGCCTGCTCGGCGAAACCGATGCTGCCGACCAGCATCTTCAATGGGTCAGTCAAAATGGCAATGCCCAGGTATTTGAGTATACCCTCGCCCGCGCCCTCAACTTGCAAAACAACGTCGCTTCGGCCATCCGCTAGCATTGGAATGAGGACTTCCAGGTTCGGGATGCGATACCGACTGATCCACGTCGTCGGACTCGGTCTAATCGTTGCGCTCAGTTCGATCCTCTCCGCAGGCGAAGCAACGGCCATATCGCCGCTGCCAACTAAATTTGAATGCAAACGGGTGCCGATGGTCACACAAAAAGGGAATTTCTGCGTGCCTGC
>JAFMHF010000083.1 GCA_017854655.1 Puniceicoccaceae bacterium
ATCTGTGTGCCTTCATCCATTTCATCGAACATGGCGATGTAAAGGGTGTCGGCGCCCGCGCGTTTGGCAGCGATTGCTTGATTCCAGAGGAACTGGCCGCCTTCACGTGGAATGTGATCATACTTCGCATTCTTGTGCTTGTAGCGGTTGCCCCAACTGAAGCCAGGGAATGCCAGCGGCATGTAATGCACGCCATTTGCATCGCACCATTCTTGGTCGGGTGTGACGTAGTTGATGCCGCGCTTGAGCGCAGTCTTGGCACCACCGAAGCGACCAACTGTCCATGGCAATACAACATCAGCACTGCGAATGAGATCATGCAGCTTTGGATCGTCGGTTGCATCTCTCTCCAGTGTGCGCCAATAGGTTGGCACTCCCAGCATGACAGTGCAGCCGCCATATTCAGGGTCATTTTTGAGGAATTCAACGAGCGTGGAAATTTCGTCTATGGTGTAGGCGCGGTTGCGAAACCCCACACCCCAAATCGCGACCAGTGGTTTGCCGTTTTCTTGTAAGTAGTTTGGATCTTTGAGAATGCCGAGGCGGTCGCAGAGGCCACGCCAATCATCCATCACCATTGGCATTTCCCCATGTCGTATGCTGGAAAGGTCATACATGATTGAGTATGATCTTCCATGTGCTTGAGCGCCTTTTTGCACATATTCAGCCATCTTATTGTTAGATGGCTGCAGCAGTTCCCATTGGTGGTGTCCACCCTCTAGCACATCGTGCGCGAAGCGTTGCAGAAAGACCCCGTCGATACCGTATTCCTTCATCCATTTAAAGTGCAGGTCGACCGTGGTCTCACTCTGTGAGGTGAAAGCGTAAGCAGTGCTCCCGTCCTTATGTTTGAAGGAGGTGGCGTATTTTCCCGTTTCAGTGAATTCGCTCATATCCGGCCAGAAATCAATGCCGGCTTCACCGGGTTTGAATTCCTCGTCGTAGGTTTCATAGTGCTCCCAGCCTAAGCCAGAGCCGTCAGTTGGAGTGCGATACCAGCCTTGATAGCCGGCAAATACTTTCCCGCTCAATCCTTGGGCCGCATCGACAACCGCGCTGCTTTTGTCCCCACTGGCGCAGGCGGAAAAGCAAAGTATCAATGAGGCGAAGAGCGGGGAAATGTATTTATTTCTCATATTCTTGGATTTAATGCAGAAAATGAGCGCTTCAACTTTTTACGGGCACGCGGGGCGATTGTTGCACTTTTTCCATCCAGTATGCCCAATTATCTTCAAAGGCAGCCATGGCGGGTTTGGGGTTCCAGTCCGCATCATAAACGGAAAAGTGCTGAGGTTTGAAGTCGCCCGGCAATACATCATTTGGCTTGGTTACTGCGCTGTCGCGATCCGCTGCGATGTCAACGAACTCCCATCCGAACAGAGTGCCGTTTTTAAGCGTGTTTTCGATCAGTCCTAGCATGTCGCTTTCGAAGTAATCGGAGCCATTAATCGTCATGTGTTCAGTAATCACCCAGTCTCGCCCATATTCCGCCATGACTTTACGGACTCGATCATACGCTTTTTGGTTGGGCTGTCGGGCGATATTGCACCAAGTCCAGTTGACTTGAATGATGTCGACTTCGGTCATATTGCGGAGCAACTCGAGGGGGTCACCGCAGCGCTGTGGCATGGTGTGCTCTTCGGCATCCAGATAATCGGAAGCAATCCATAGCCCAGCATTTCCGGAACCCGCCTTCAGCGCCTGCGAGTCCTGGTTGATCCAGTCGGCCAGCGCTTGAGCGCGAAAGCGATTCCATGCGACAGATTTGCAGAATGTCTCGCTGGCTGGCAGGGACTCAGGAAAGGGCATGGCTTTAGTCGCTGTATTCTCGCCTAGCCATTCAGAGTAGGCCCGCTTCGCTTCGCTACTATAATCGAGCCACTGCGCACCCATGAACTGAGGTTCAACCGTGGTCTCAAAGTAAAGAAAGTTTTCAGCCCCCAGCGCCGCCACGAGGTTTGTCATGTAGAGGCGAGACGCGTTGAGATAAGCTTTGGAAAAAAGTGATGGCACCTTGCTGCCGTAGCCATATTCAGTATCTGAGACACGCTCTCCTAAGTGGTTGACTGCCAGAGGGTCTTCTGGGTGCTTTTCCCAGAAACCCGCGGGGATTTGTCCACCACCGACGCCGTAGGTTTCCACCGAAAGACTTGCATACATGCCGTGCGCATGGATTGCTTTGATGAGTTTTCGCAGCGGATCTAGCGAGACTTCAATTTGGCCATCGCCGGATGGGTTGAAGTGGTGCCAGTAGCAATTAAGCGCTAAATTGTTGTAACCTTTTGCAGCGATGGTTGGAAGATCTTCAATTAGAAGTTGGATACTTGCCGCGTCGGAGTAATCACGCAGTGGCTTGCCGGTTTTTACAAAGCAATGCGCATCGTCGACCCATAATTTTCCTGCGCTGAGTACATGATTTTTAAAATAAGGATGTGGCTTCATTGCACACATGATTAAAACGTTTAACTATATCCTCAAGCGCAAATTTTACAATTGGGCAGTAATTTGTTTTTGTCTTTTGAATCTGCTTGGTTAAATTTTTGCCGCAAGTAAAGATTCAACGAGGCCTACTGGTAAGTTGACAAGGCCCTTCGCTTATTTAAACGTTTCATTTTCTGCTGAATATTTCCCTTTAAACCACCAATTACATGCCAGCCCAGCCTACAATGCTTGAAGTCGACTCCAGCTCAGCGAATACAGCACAGCGTATATTGCGATTTATTCGTCCCTTGCTTCTCATCGCCCTGATTACGGTCAGTTTGCCTATCGAAGCTAATCAACAGCGTCCAAATATCGTCTTTATTTTTACGGATGACCATGCCCCAAATGCAATCGGCGCTTACAATGGCTGGCTGAAGTCGGTCAATCCCACCCCAGAGATCGATAAACTTGCGGCCCAGGGCATGCTTTTTGAGAACAGTTTCTGCACCAACTCGATTTGTGGTCCCAGCCGAGCAGTGATCCAGACCGGCAAGCACAGTCACATTAATGGTTTTAGGGACAACGGCAGCCGTTTTGACTGGGACCAGCAGACTTTCCCCAAATTATTGCAAGCTGCTGGCTATGAGACCGCGGTCTTTGGCAAGACTCACCTTAGCGGTGATCCGCAAGGCTTTGATGAGTGGGTGGTACTGCCTGGCCAGGGTCTTTACTATAACCCCGATTTCTTGACCAAAGATGGTAAAATAACCATTGAGGGACACTGCACTGACATCGTGACCGATATGGCCGTCGACTTTCTCGAAAACAAACGCGACGAGCAGAAGCCATTCATGCTAATGGTTCAGCATAAGGCGCCCCATCGCAATTGGATGCCGGCAGCCCGTCATCTTAGGGTCTACGATGACATTGAAATGCCGGAACCAGAGACTCTCTTTGACAATTGGGAGGACAACGCATCACCGGTAAAGCATGCGGAAGTTACGATTAAGGACTATATGCATCTGAACTATGACTTGTTTGTCGATCTGACCCCTGATTTTGTGCGAGGTAAGCGAAGCAAAAGCGAAGATCCTTCAAGTTGGCGTAACATGCAACGCATGAGCGACGAGCAAATGCGTGTCTGGCGCGAAGCCTACGGGCCGAAGGATGTCGCTTTCCATGCCGCAAATCTAAGTGGCAAAGACCTGCTGCGCTGGAAGTATCAACGCTATGTTAAAAACTACCTGCGGACCATCAAGGGTGTTGATGAAAGTGTGGGGCGACTCGTCGCGAAAGTAGAAGAGCTAAATCTAAGTAGTAATACTATTGTGATTTATTCGTCTGATCAGGGCTTTTATTTAGGTGATCACGGGTGGTATGACAAACGCTGGATGTATGAAGAGTCTCTGATGATGCCATTCATTGTAAAATGGCCGGGGGTGATCGATCCCGGTTCCCGCGCGAAGGAGTTGATTCAAAACCTCGATTATGCGGAAACTTTTCTCGACATCGCGGGAGTTTCTATTCCGGACGATATGCAAGGCCGCTCGCTACTGCCTTTACTTAAAGGGGAAACCGTCGACAACTGGCGCGATAGCATCTACTATCATTACTTCGAGCACCCTGGCATTCATATGGTGCCGAGGCAAAACGGTGTTCGCAGCGAACGCTATAAACTCATCAACTTTTACCAATTCGGAGAATGGGAATTCTATGACTTGGAAAACGATCCGAAGGAACTTAACAATCTGTACGGCAACCCAGAATATTCCGATTTGATTGATGCGCACAAGGTGAAGCTAGATGAACTCAAAACCTTTTACCAAGACGACACGGACGTCTCCGAGATGTCGGATGAGTGGCAAAATAAAATGCGCCCAAAAAGTTAATCGATGAGATTATAACTGGCGGAATTGAGGCTACTGGAAATATTAATTCTCGTTATTAATTTTTTCAGTTAAGCCCTCTTGAAATCGGAAATCAGCAATCAATCATCAAGGCTTCAAGCCTTAGCTTTTGGCTATAGCCACCGAATCACGATGAATCAGCTCGGTCGGAAGTGAGGCCTTTTGGTGAGGGAGGTCGGGACTTTCAATACGATCGATAATCATTTTCGCACCAGTTTGCGCGAGCTTGATTTTGTCAATACGAACGGTCGAGATTTGCGGGTTGGACTTTTTACTATCTGCGTCATCGTTAAATCCGAAGACACTCACATCTTGCGGAACTGAGTAGCCGTCTTTTTGTAGCAGATCGACCAATTCAACCGCGAGGGTATCATTAACTGCGACTATTGCCGTCGGCGGGGTTTCCGATTCAAGCATAAGCTTGATCATTTCATACGCTTCCGTGGTGTTGCCGATATCCCGTATGTTTTTACATTCGGCAAAGGATAGATGGTGCTTCCCGACCGCAGCAAGGAATCCCGCTTCACGTTGGTTTGCGTTGGTATCCTCATGATTATAAGCCACAAAGGCTATGCGACGGTGCTTCAGTTTGACCAGGTGATCGACGATCTGTTCGGAGGCCGAGTAGCCGTCAGACGTGACATAATCGACCTTTAATAATTCACGAAAGCCATCTAGCTGTATTAAGGGGATGCCATAGTCGTTGAGATCTACGACTCGCTTGCGGGGGAATCGACCTAATAGAATGATTCCGTCGACTTTACCTTGGCGCAGAAACCGTGGAGATACGTTAGGCTCAATGGAGCTGTCGTGCCCAGATAAGAGCAGGTCGTATCCAGCGCGCTCCAGTTCAAATTCAAGTGCCTCCATGATTTCCGCGTAGTAGACATTACGAAAAATCGCCGAACTTGAGGGGTAAAACATTAGGCCAATCGTCTCATTCTTTTGGCGGCGCAGATTTCTGCCGGCAGAATTGGGGATGTAGCCGTGTTTTTGGCAAATATCTAAAATATGTTGGCGAACTTCTGGCCGAATCCGTCCTTTATCGTTTAAAGTGTTAGAAACAGTCGCGATTGAATAGCCCGCTAATTTAGCGATTTCCTTAATCGATGTAATACGTTTTGAACCATTCTGCAGCATAAGTATAATGTTGGTTAAACAAAAGGCTAACCTAACATGCAAACCCTTTAATCCTCCTCTCTTTAATACTGTGTAAAGCTTTGAAAAGTCTAGTGATCAAGGATTTTCCACGCTATCGTCCTATTTGGTAGGAAAACCTAGCCCTAAGAGCTCTGTCATCTGGCTAACAACATTGGTATATTCAGGGTTATCGCCCAGATTGTAATACTCGCCAGGGTCCTTTAAGTGATCATAGAGCTCGACGCCATGCTTGCCATGTGCCCACTCCGTGTATCGCCAGCGCGGTGTACGTACGCTGCGACCCATTGCTTTGGTGCCGCGTGTCACTTGAGTGTATGCAGCTTCTTTTACGCTCGCAAGTGGATCGTCTAAAATCGGACGCAGGCTCATGCCAGAAAGGTGGTGGGGTGCCTCGAGGCCTGCGTAGTCAGTCAGAGTCGGGTAGATATCGATAAACTCCATCAGGCTGTCGGTCGGCTGTCCCATGCCTAAAGCGTCCGGAACCCAGATCATCATCGGCGCTCGTGCTCCATCTTCGAATACCGTGACTTTGTTCCACCAGTCATGTTCTCCAAGATGGTAACCATGATCTCCCATAACTATAACGATGGTCGAATCCCAAAGCTCTAAGTGATCGAGCAGATCCATCAGCTTTCCAACTTGAGCGTCAGCAAAGCTTACACCCGCCTGATAAGCGCGCTTAAATTCTCTGCGTTCTGTGTCGGTGAAATCAGCAAATTGGTGATCATTAGGGATCGCCATTTTAACCCGCTTGGATCGATCCGCCGGTTCGTTGGCAAGTTGGGTATGACCCTCGGGATAATACTCAAAATACTTTTTCGGGGCAATGAACGGGTCGTGTGGTTTGTGAATGCCGTAGCCGATGAAGAATGGGCGATCATGCTGGGCTTCGAGTACCTTCAGCAGCTCTTGATTATTGATGCCATCCGGTTGGTCGATGTCATCGCCTTCGGCTGCTTTCCATGTGGCCCAAGGGATCTTGCCGTTGGTCAAATTACGCCCTGTACCTTGGCGGCCTAGCCGGGTGGTGCCGCTGAGTGCATCAAAGAAATAATCCCAGGAAAGGGGATCCTCAAAAAGCGTAGGCTTTGCGCCCTTATCAACGCTTAGGTGGAAAATTTTGCCAATGCCTGCGGTGTAATAGCCATTTTTGCGGAACAACTGAGGGAGCGCAATTAGGTCCGGCTGGATGCGTCGAAAAGGAATCGTATTGGAGAGAATTCCAACTTCTTCGGGCCTTAACCCAGATAGGAATGATGAGCGACTCGGGTTGCAGACCGGGTATTGTGCGTACGCATGATTGAAGCGCATGCCTTTGGTTGCGAATCGATCAATGTTTGGCGAGTAGACTTGTTCAACCCCGTAACAGCCTAATTCCGTCCGCAAGTCGTCGATCACAACCATGATAACGTTAAGCTTCCGAGGGACTTGCGTATCTGCAAGCTGCTCGCCGTTGGTTTTCAGCCACGCGACGTTGTCTTTAGGCGCTGATTCGTAGCTAAAGAGCATGCTCGAATTACCTGCCTGCAGGGTCATGCTAATCAGCAGGATAAGAAGACTTTTTGAATTAAGGGCTCTTTGGGGTCGGAGGTGTTTTTGTATCATTAAACGACTGATTTGTATCCACATCTGTCGACCACTCAAATAGAAGAGGTAATTGCTTCGTGCTAATTGACACTTTGCAAACAGCGTTGCTTAGGATTAAGGTGCTGGCGCAACAATTTCAGCACGGATGAACTGCTGCGAGCTATTGCCTACTGGGGTCGTACTTCTGAAGCGTATGTGATCGGCGGCGTTCTCAACCACAGTGACAGCAACGCTATCCCAGGATTGAGAATCGGAGAGATCGGAGGAAACCGAAGCGTTGATCTGAACCGTGCGGCGTTCATCGCGGTTGACGCGGAGTTCGAGATACTGGTTCGATTCATCCGTAGTCAGTTCGATGGTCGGCTGTTGCGCTACCGAGGAGGCGATTAAGGGATCACTTCCTAAGGTATACTCCATTAAAGTACTCTGCCCATCCCCATCAGCATCTGAATCCCATTGGCTGGAGAGATCATCCAGTTCAGGATCGGTATCACCGAAGGTGCGGAAGCGCCATGAATTCGGCGCAAGCAGGTCGACTGTGGAGGAGGCGTCACCGATGGCGTTGTAGCTTGAGACTTCGATCACGATGTCCTCGACACCAGGCTCCAGCGCCGCAGTTGTGCTGGTCGAGCCAGACGGCAGTTCGTCGATAATTTGTGGTACGCCGCCGTCGACCGTCTTGCGGACGACGTAGCCGAGCTCGCTGTTAGCCGCATCGGACCAATCCAGTTGCACCGAATTCACGCCCGTGAGCTGCATTTGCAGGGTTGCGGGTGCGCTGGGTGCTGAAACAGGCGCGAGCGAAAACTCTGTCGAGCCGTCGAGGAACTGGCGGAACGGCCGATTCGGGATGCCGCCGATGTAGTTCGCAAGGCGCTTCTTGAGATCGTAGGTAGTGGCAGGTTCCTGGCCGTAGATGTTAGCATCCTCGGAGGGGTCGGCCGTCAGGTTGTAAAGCTGATCGTCCGCGAAGTAGGTGTTCTCTGGATGAGAGTTGGCTGCCAGCGAGCCGAGTTGGCGGTTGTTAACGTAGTAGGGGCGTGGTTCGGTGAATTCGCCGGTCGCCGTGTTGCCCTCAACTCTTTCCCACAAATATCCGCTGTCGATCTGAGAGTAGATCGTGGGCGTGTAGCGCACGGCCACGTATTTGCGGTCCTTGGTGCGTACGGCGCGGGCGTAGCCGATCTCGGCGAACAGGTCGCTACGCACTGCCGCAGTGCTAGCGCTGTCGAATACCGGTACGAGGCTGACGCCATCGACCGGACGAGTCGGCAGGCTGGAGGCTCCAGCCAAGGCGAGCAGGGTAGGGGCAAGATCGACGTGGCTGACCATCTCGTCATAGTCGCGCCCAGCAGAGGTGATACCATTGGGCCAGTTCATCACCAACGGCACGCGGATACCAAGATCGAAGAGTGAGGACTTACCCCAAATCACCGGCCCCTGTCCCGATCGCGTCGAGTTTAGGTCCTTTTCGCCGTGGTCGGAGGTGAAGATGATCAAGGTGTCATTGCGAATACCGTGCGCGGTCAGCTTGTTGACGATCGCGGCGATCGAGTAGTCGAGCCAAGTTTCGCGGGCGGAGATCAGCTCATTACCAGCAGCGTTCACCTCAGCAATGATCGTCTGGCGGGTGGGCATGAAGGAGTAGTCCTCATTTGGCAGGTAGCCGGCACTGGTATAGCGATTGTCCGCGCCGAGCGTTTTGCTGAGGTCGTTGCGCACTGGGCCGTGGTTGATGGTCGGCGCCATGTACAGGAAGAAGCGCTCATCCTTGTTCTCCTCGATGAAGTCGAGTGCGCCTTTGGTGATCCATTCCTGGTTGTGAACGTTGAGCGCGTTGTTTTTGAGCTCCTTGAGGTTCGCCTTGTAATAGCTGGAGACGTAGTCGAAGCCGAAGGCGCGCATCCGCTGGCAAAGCACGCGGTGGTTGTGCT
>JAFMHF010000084.1 GCA_017854655.1 Puniceicoccaceae bacterium
AACGTATCTGCGACCTCTGCTATTTGCGCCATCCTTATAAGAAGGCAGACGCGACGATCGGCTACCGTTGCCCATCCGAGCCTGTGAAGGATTATCTGAAGAAGGGTGGTAAGGAAGAAGACACGGTCGGTCGTAAATGTCTCTGCAATGGTTTGATCGCTGCGATCGGGATGCCGCAGAAGTACAAAGATGGAGGTGTTGAGCCAGCGATTGTAACCAGTGGTGACGATGTCACGAAGTTGGGTCGTTTTGTAAATTGGGACACCGTGAGCTATTCATCGCATGATGTGATCAACGAGTTGCTGAGCCAAATTGCACCGGATCAATAAAGCCAGTCATCAACACAACAACTTTATAGAGGGGGCATGGTATGCCTCCTCTTTTTTTGTACGCGGGAGGGACGACCTCCGCGTCGTCCGCGAATGCTTGGCATGCTATACCTGCTCTAAACGGTCAAAGTCGATTAGCTGTAATGAAAGCTGGGGAGGTTGTTAACAGAATAAAGTCCTGTTGAGTGGTGAAGCGGAGTCCTCGAATAGCCCTTGTTCACTCAGGTATGCCTAGTTGCCAATCGCTGCTATTAGTGCTTTCGCCAAGATGTGTCGACGAATCTGCTTAACGCGGTCCTCGCGGAGATGGATTATCCCATCACGAACCTGCACCTAGTAATTACCAGTGTCGCTCGCTTTGAAGCGCACGCCGTTGAGCTCTGCGAGTAGCTCACGGGCGGCCGAGACGCCGAGGCGCTCGGCACCAGCTTCGATCAGCGCTAGTGCATCGCTAAGTGTACGAATACCGCCACTGGCTTTAATCTTGATTGAGCCCTTACGGCTGGCGGCGAAAAGTTTGATGTCTGCAACAGTTGCTCCGCCTGAGCCAAAGCCGGTCGAGGTTTTTATAAAATCGGCACCAGCCTTTTCACAGATTGCTAGTGCGGTTAATTTCTGTGCCTCATTTAAATAGCAGGTCTCAACGATAATCTTGGTCAGTAGTTCAGATTCACGGGCGACTTCGCACAGGCGGACGATTTCTTCGGTTACGATGGTTTTATCGCCAGCTCGCAGCGCAGCATAGTTCATGACGATATCGACCTCGTTGGCGCCATTGGCCTTGGCGCGTAAGATCTCCTCGCGCTTTGACTCTAGGCTTGAGCGCCCATGCGGAAAGCCGATGACGGTGCAAACTTTGGCCTTGGAGTTATATAAGATGTCGGAGCAAATCGAGACACTGCTGGGGTAGACGCAAACGGATGCATATCCAGCGTGTGCGGCTTCATCACTGAGGGCGCAAATTTCACCATCACTGGCGTCAAGTTTTAGATTTGTAGCATCAAGTTTGGCTGCGAAGTCTGAAGCATTCATGAGTGGTGTTGAATAAGGTGGTTATTTGTGAGCATCTGCATGGATGTATGAATTCCAAGTTATATCTGCGTTGAACTCATCCGAATTGGACGCATGCTGTGACCTTTATATGCAGATCCCTCTAGAAATCATTGCAATAAAACGAGCCTACCGCGCTTTGAGCCGTGCTCAGATTGAGCAATTGCTGACAGAAGTGGTGTCAGGTGAATTTCTGAGGCTTAACCAGTTAACTTTATGAAGCTACCTAAACTACCGACTGAACTCACTGATTTTAAACCAGAAATCGGCTTGATCCTAGGCTCGGGGCTTGGGTTCTTTGCCGATGATCGGATCGAAATCGTAGGGCACCTACCGTATGC
This sequence comes from Puniceicoccaceae bacterium, assembly GCA_017854655.1. Classification (GTDB taxonomy): domain Bacteria; phylum Verrucomicrobiota; class Verrucomicrobiia; order Opitutales; family Coraliomargaritaceae; genus Lentimonas. The sequence continues at coordinate 1,721 of JAFMHF010000084.1, forward strand.
TGAAATCGAAGGCTTCCCGGTCTCAACTGTGCCCGGTCATGCGGGACAATTTGTTTTCGGATATGTGGACGGCCGCCGGGTAATCTGCATGCAAGGACGCTTTCATTTTTATGAGGGCTATCGGATGGATCAGTTAACTTTACCGGTTCGAATGATGTACGAACTCGGCGTACAGACCTTGTTTGTGACGAATGCCGCAGGCGGGATCAATCCCAGCTATGTGCCGGGCGATTTCATGTTGATTCATGATCATATCAATTTCCTGGGCACCAATCCGCTGATTGGTGCGGTTGTTGATGTGGGTGTACGCTTTCCAGATATGACGGAGGTATATGACAAAGCCTTGCGCCAAAAAATTCGTGAATGGGCGCAAAGCCAGAACAGACGTTTACAGGAAGGCATCTATCTCGCCACCACTGGACCTAGCTTTGAAACGCCGGCAGAGATTCGTGCTTTCGCAACTTTAGGGGCTGATGCAGTCGGCATGTCGACTGTGCCAGAGGCGATCGTTGCACGCCAATTAGGAATTCGAGTGGTCGGACTTTCCTGTATCACCAACGCGGCGGCCGGAATATCCTCGGGGCCGCTCTCCCATGAAGAGGTGGCCGAGACGGCAGATGGTGTGCGCCTAGAGTTTGCCGACTTACTCGCTGCTGCGATTGCTCTTTCTTAACTCACTTAAAGGTATCTATTTTATGACGCCTCAATTAAATCACCATCCACTCAGTTAGCATTACCTGATAATTTTTCGCGATCCAGTGCTACCGATGTCGGATTTTGACGCTCGTTTTATTCGGCACCTCAAGTGTTAAATAGAAGCGAAATCTGACGCGTATGGTTAATTTTCGTAATACCCTGTCAACTGCGAGAGTAGATCTGCAACGATCTGTAGCTTGTGTGGGTTGATGATCACTTGGGCGGCACTGTGCCGGCCTTCTGGGCAGGCGAACGGCAGTATGATCGCGGGCAGAAAGGCTAGGCTGGCTGGTGCGATTAGTTGCAGAATCTGCTGTTCCAGTGAATCGTTCCAAGCTGATTTTTCCGGAGTACTGACAGGGCTGATTGGTAAGATGAGATAATCGTAATCATCGAAGAATTCTGTGAATGCACTACGAATGCATTCTTGGATGTGTGCAGATGCGTCGGCTATTTGTGGCGTGCAGTCGATCCCTGCTTGAATCCGTTTGAGTAGAGCAGGATCGTATTGGTCGCGATACTCTTCGACCCAGTATTGATGAATTGAATGCAATTCCCGCGCTTCTAAGGTCTGATAAGCTGTGCTGCCTTGTGAGAGTGTTTGCCGCAGACGAGTGCCGATAGCCGGATCCTCGTCGATGTTCAGCTCACGAGTGAGGCCGAGTAGCCCGGACTTGATGTCGGCTGAAACTGCGCTTGAAAGCTCGCTGATTAAGTAGCCACGAGGTGCATCAGCTGAATCGAATTTGGTGATGCGATGAAAGGCTCGAAAAGTTGTGGATAAGTCGGCAATGCAGTTATTCACCCAACCGACCGATTCGATGGATGGGGTTATCGGAAATACGCCGTCACGTGCATAGGCATTGTTACCCATACGAAATCCGAATAGGCCATGGAATGCTGCTGGGATACGAATGCCTCCCCCGGTATCGAGGCCGAAGGCCAGTGGAACTAGGCCTTCGCTGACTGTACGGACTGCTGCGCCGGCACCGCCACCGCAAACGTATAGTTCGCTGTCGCTATGTTTACAATCGCCATTGGTGAGGTTACGCCCTTGTGGATCGACGCCGAATTCGGCTGGCGTTGTTTTGCTGAAAAAACAGGCACCGAGGGTATTCAGTTTCTGGTACAATAGACTGGATTCTTCCAACGGCGCTTCGAATTGGGCGAGGAATGGAGCTCCGCATCCAGTGGGCATATCTTTAACGTCAAACATATCTTGCAACACATAGGGCACGCAGGCGAGGGGGCGGTCCTCATCCACTGCGGCGCTGTTCAGTGCCTGCAGTAGTTGTTGTTTGAATGGCGTTGCTGCAAACCATGTTTGACGATCGAACTTAGAGAGTGCCTCCAGACGGGCGAGGAATTGGTCCGCCACATGTTCGGGGGATTTTTGCACCAGTGTGCGCCATTGTTCGAAGTTGAGCCGTGTCGCTGCCATCGCTAAAGTTAATCGTTGCCGAAACGGCGTTCCCATTCGTTCCAGCTGACCTCACTGAAGGTCGGCCTGCCGAACGGAGAGGTGTGGGGGGTGTCGCAGCTTAGTAAGTCTTTGGCGAGTTGCTCGACGGCTTGATCGGTCAACGAATCGCTGCGTCGGTAGCTGCCTTCGACGGCGAGGCGTGCGATGGCATCCGAGTCGAGTGCGCTTGGTTTGCGCATGCCGCCGCGTTGGCGAATCAGATCCACGAGATCGCGGATGAAGGACTCGGCCTGCTCGGGAGAGAGCCATGTCGGCACTGCTTCGATACGGTAGAAATTGCGTCCGAATTCTTCGACTTGAAAGCCTTGCGCATTCAACTGCTTTAGTTGCGATTTAAGCGCGGCAGAAGCCAGTGGCTCGAATTCGATTGGATGCGGGATCAGTAATCGTTGGCTAGTGGCGTTGTCGTTTTTGAATTCTTTACTGATGCGTTCAAAGCGCACGCGTTGGTCGGCGTGGCGTAGGTGCAACATAACTAGTCCGCGGGGGGTATCGAATAGCGCATAGCGCTTCTTTAATACAATAATCAAATGCCAGCCGGGAGTCGTCTTGTCTGCGGCAGACGCTGAACATACATCGGGAGTCGAGACAACTGCTTGCGGTGCAGTGCGAATCGCTGCTGTGGGAGTTGTTGCTGTGACTTGTGGGCAGATCGGTGCGCTTGGGCTTGGCAGAATCGTGATGTCCGGTTTTTCGATGCCTATCACTTTGGCTGCGGGGGAGGCTGGCGTCTCGATTTTCGCCTCAGTCGCGAGCGCAATTGGCGTCACTGCTTGCCCAATATCATCGGCACGGCTAGCGGCCAGAGTCTCGGTTATTGCATTCAGCACGAAGCGGCGGATAGCGCCGTCGTCGCGGAAGCGTACCTCACGTTTGGCAGGATGGACATTGACATCCACTTCTTGCTGTTGAATTTCGAGAAATAGAAATGCGGGCGGATAACGGCCTTTTTGAATGCGGCCATGATAGGCGTCGAGCACGGCTAGACTCAGCGTGCGACTATCTACTGGGCGGCGATTGACCAGTGTCACAAGCTCGCGACGGGTTGAGCGTCCCACCCCAGGCTTTGCTGTTAGTCCTCTCAAACGGAAGCCGGTCTTCGGATCACTGACATCGACAGGGATCAAATCATCCGCAAGGTTGCGGCCCCAGATTTCGGCGATGCGGTCGCGCAGGTTTTCGCAGGCAGGTGACTGAAATACTGTGCGTCCATTCTCCAGCACACGAAACGCGACATTCGGATGCGCCACAGCGAACAGGCGACAATTATATGTGATGTGAGCAGTTTCGGTGGGATCGGTCTTTAGGAACTTACGCCTAGCGGGCACAGAATTAAACAGATGTGCGACTTCGATCACGGTACCAACTGGCATGCCGCAGTCTTTCTTCTCAATCATTTTGCCGCCGTTGATCAAGATCTCGGTACCGTGCTCCCAGTCTTTCGAACGGGTGCGCAGGGTAAATTTGGAGACCGATGCGATGGAGGGCAGCGCTTCGCCGCGAAAGCCGAAGCTACACACTTCGTTGAGGTCGGCAGCTTCGCGGATCTTACTGGTCGCGTGGCGCTCTAGGCAGAGCAGTGACTCGTCTGGTGACATCCCCTTACCGTTGTCTTCAATGCGGATATAGGATTTACCGCCGTTGCGGAACTCGACCTCGATCCGAGTTGCGCCAGCATCGAGACTATTTTCGACTAGTTCCTTGACCACCGCGACTGGGCGCTCAATCACTTCGCCTGCGGCAATTTGGTTGGCGACTCGATCGGAGAGTATGTGGATTGAAGACATGTTGAATGCAATAGCCTGTATTCTGTGAAGCAGGACCGCCACGCTGCAAAACAATTTATTTATAAACGGGTTTACTTAAGTCGCGTCTCGCATAATTTCGAGACCAATTCAATGCGTGGGTGCGCCGCTCAATTTTTTAAACAATTTATAATAAGCCAGATGCAAAACCGTCTCTCTAAGGAGAATAGTCTCTATCTCAAGCAACATGCCGAAAATCCAGTGGATTGGTATCCGTGGGGCGAAGAGGCCTTTGCCGCCGCGGAAGCGTCGGGCAAGCCCTTGCTTGTCTCGATCGGCTACTCTGCCTGCCACTGGTGTCACGTCATGGCACATGAAAGTTTCGAGAGTGACTATATCGCGAAGTTGATGAATCAGCACTTCATTTGTGTGAAGGTTGACCGCGAGGAGCGCCCCGACGTCGACCAAGTTTACATGGAAGCGGTGCAGATGATACAGCAGTCCGGCGGCTGGCCCTTAAATGTTTTTTGCCTGCCGGATGGCCGCCCGTTTTTTGGAGGCACGTATTTTCCACCCGAAGATCGCGGGCAGGGCATGATTCCATGGCCGCAGGTGTTGATGCGTATCTCTGAGCACTATAAGCGCTCCCGAGCCGAGCTAGAAGAGAATGCGGATGCGATTCAAAAAAATATTATGGCTTCGACCTTGGCGGCCAGCACTGGCGGCGCACAGGGCTCGTGGGATAATGCATTCTTGATTGAGGCAGCCAATGGGATCTGCGGCACGCACGACGATCAATATGGCGGGTTCGGTGGCGCACCTAAATTCCCACCTGCGATGACTTTAAATTTCCTACGCGCGCTTCGCCGTAGCGCGGCAGTCGATGCAGAGTCCGAGCTCGGCGAGCGTATCGATTCGGTCTGTCACACGACGCTGCGTGCGATGGCGCATGGTGGATTATTTGATCAGTTCGGTGGCGGATTTGCTCGTTATAGTGTCGATCCGCATTGGTTGATTCCGCATTTCGAGAAGATGCTTTATGATAATGCATTACTGATCGATGGCTACACCCGCGGCTGGTTGGATAATCAAGATCCGCTTTACGCTGCAGTCGTCGAAGAGACGATTGGCTGGTTGGAGCGCGAAATGAGCGCGGATGCCGGTGGCTTCTATGCCGCGCTCGATGCCGATAGCGAAGGCGAAGAAGGGCGCTACTATGTGTGGACACCCGAACAAATCGATTCGGTACTAGGGCCGACTGAAGAGGCTCGCGAAATCCGTTTGGCTTATAACATCACCGCCGAGGGTAACTTTGAACATGGCAGTTCGAACCCCGCTTTAGTGGATGCTGATATCGGTGTGCGTGACAAACTCGCAGCTGCTCGTGCGAAATTGTTGGCGCATCGCGAAGCTAATCGTGTGCGCCCTGGCAAAGATACCAAGATCAACACCGCGTGGAATTGTATGTTGATCCGCTCGATGGCAGATGCTGGATTTTATTTCAAACGTCCTGATTGGCTGCAACGTGCGCGCAAAGCTGCTGATTTCATTTGGGACGAACTCACCGAACAGCAAGACGGGGCACTGCGCTTGAAGGCTGTTTATTACGAAGGTTCTGGTGCCCAGGTCGATGGCTTTTTACATGATTATGCGCTGGCGGCAGAGGCCTTCTTGGCGATTGCGTCGAAGATTGATGTCCTAGAGTCGGGGGCATCCGCTAGGTATCAGGCGCGTGCACAAGCCTGTGTCGATAGTGCGCTGCGCTATTTTGAGGATCCACATGCGATCGGTTGTTTTTTTACTGCGGAAGACACCGAGACACCTGTTGCGCGTCGTAAGGAGTGGTTCGATAATGCCACCCCTTCGGGTAATGCCGCCTTGTTGCACGCGCTGTCTGGGCTCTACGCACTCACTGGGGAAGGCCGTTACGACAGTGCACTGCACGCTACGCTGCCTGCCTTTGCTGATTATGCACAGAAAGTCGCCGCCGGCGTCGCTCATGCACTGGAAGCGGTGACCACGCACGCCATCGGCATCGCCGTCATTAAAGTGCGTGCAGGTGTCTCGCTTGAAGGCTTGCAAGTCGCACTCGCAGCTGCGCCCTGGCGCCGAGTTTTCATTCAGACCACGACTGACGAGCAATCCGCTGACTATCAGGTCTGCATCGGCACGCAATGCCTGCCGCCGACGGATGAGCTGTCTGAAGTGGTGGAGGTGCTGTAGGGCTAGGGGGTAAATCGCTCCTTCGTCTGGCGAGGGGGAGATGCTTCGTTGGAGTATCTTTGCTTCGAATTTCTTTACTGGGCAGTTGTCCTCGACTAATTTGTCTCGGTCGAATGGCTGCTGTGCAGCTCGATCATCGGCAATTCCCACAGGGGGTCGGTTTGATCGGTCATGGTAAAGATAGTGGCCCATTCACGCGTGAGACTGCCGAGTGTTTTGAGGGCTGCGTCGCTCCAGCCCTGCTCGGTGATTTCGCGCACTAAGTAGCTGGCGCCCCCTTGCGGAGGCCGTGTGACAAAATAGTATTTTGTGGTTTTCCCATCGGGGCTGGCGGGGATGAGCACGGCAGGATTGCGCCGAAAGGCTAGCTCCAGTATTTTCCGCCCATCATGGCGTGCGGTATCGACCGCAAAGTGTTTGTCATTGCGTGAGTCACGGCGACTGCACCAGACGAGCTCGAAGGATTGCTCGGACCGTTGCAGCCGGTTGGCTAAGGTTAGAAAGTCGCCGTCGAAGCGTGGCACACGTTGTTGGATCTGAGTGACAAAGGCGGCTGATGCGGTGGGGGCGATACGTGGCGGATCAAAGACGACGATGCCATAGCCATGTACGGCGACATCGTTGTAGTCTTTGTTGAATTCATTGCCCCATGGATTATAAAAGAGCATTTGTTGGCGTCGATCATCGTAGCCGACAATGATACAGCCATGGCCCATGCTGCCGAATACTCCTGGACGAAAGGAAATATAGATGGGGCCGGTCTTGACTAAAGCGCGTCGTATGGCGGGTAAGATCTTGGCATTGAATTCTGCTTCGCCCTCCCACAGCAAAGTGCGTCCGTCAAAGCCAAGCTTGCCCATAGCCAGTGACATATCGCTGGGATAAGTACCTTCGTTTGAGATCGATGCGTTGGACGAGAGCTGTGCGATTTGATCTTGGTCAGTTTTGATGCCGTGGAAGCCAGCAATCATTGCAGCCGAGGCAGGCACGCAGAAATTCCCTTTTTGTGTGACCATCGGCACCCGTTTGCATTCAA